>NZ_JBEYVX010000011.1:0-153693 GCF_040644195.1 Streptomyces sp. NPDC047014
CCTGGAGGCCGCCCCCTTCGCCAAGGTCACCGACCCGGGCATGCAGAACGGCGACTACGTCTTCTCCGGGACGGTCCCGAAGAAGTCCGGGCGCCCCCGCAACGGCGGCGCGGGCGTCAGACTGCCGTCGCGTCCCGCCACGCCGCGGGCAGGGCTTCGGCCAGGGTGTGGGCCGTGAGGGGGCCTCCTGTGCGGCGGGCCGCCAGGCCGTGGAGGTACGCGCCCACCGCGCCGGCGTCCGGACCGGACAGGCCGGCCGCCAGAAGGGAGCCGGCCAGCCCGGACAGCACGTCCCCGCTGCCCGCCGTGGCCAGCCACGGCGTGCCCGTCGGGTTGACCCGGACCGTGCGGGCTCCGGCCGTCGCCACCAGCGTGGTGGAGCCCTTGAGCAGCACGGTCGCCCCGTACCGCTCCGCGAGCCTCCGTACGGCGTCCAGGCGCCCCGCCTCCACCGACTCCCGGTCCACCCCGAGCAGCGCCGCCGCCTCGCCCGCGTGCGGGGTCAGCAGGGTCGGGGCCGTCCGCGCGCGCAGCACCTCCGGGTCCAGACCGCGCAGCCCGTCGGCGTCGACCAGGACCGCCGCGTCCCCCGCGAGCAGGTCCGCGACCTCCCCGGCGCGCCCCTCGCCCAGTCCGGGGCCGACCACCCACGCCTGGACCCGGCCGGGCCCGATCAGGGTCTCCGGGTAGCGTGCGAGCACGGCCTCCGCCGCGGGCCCGACGTACCGCACCGCGCCCGCGCCCCCGCGCAGCGCCCCCGCCACCGCGAGCACCGCCGCGCCGGGGTACTGCGCCGACCCGGCGACGATCCCGACGACCCCGCGCCGGTACTTGTCGCTGGCCGCGCCCGGCTCCGGCAGCAGCCGCGCCACATCCGCGTGCTGCAGCGCCTCCAGCTCCGGCTCCGGCAGCTCCAGCCCGATGTCCACCAGGTGCACCGCGCCCGCGTGCGAGGCGCCCGGGTCGATGAGCAGGCCGGGCTTGTACGCCCCGAAGGTCACCGTCACCTCCGCCGTGACGGCCGGCCCCGCCAGCTCCCCGGTGTCCGCGTCCACCCCGCTCGGCAGGTCCACCGCGACCACCGGCACCCCCGCCGGGATCCGCTCCACCAGCGCTGCGGCCGCCGGCCGCAGCCCGCCCCGCCCGCCGATCCCGAGCAGCCCGTCCAGCACCAGGTCGGCCCGCCGCGGCACCTCCCGCTCCACGCGCCCGCCCGCCGCCCGCAGCGCGGCCAGCCCGCCCGGATGCATGCGCTCCGGGTCCATCGGCACCGCCGTCACCCCGGCTCCGCGCCGCGCCAGCCGCGCCCCCGCGTACAGCGCGTCGCCGCCGTTGTCACCGGGGCCGACGAGCAGCACGACCCGCGCCCCGTACACCCGGCCGCCGCGCGCCAGCAGGCCCGCGCAGACGGCGGCCAGCCCGGCCGCGGCCCGCCGCATCAGCGCGCCCTCCGGCAGCCGGGCCATCAGCTCCCGCTCCGCGGTCCGTACGGTCTCCACGCCGTAAGCAGTGCGCATGGCCTGCCCCCTACCCTTCTGCGATCACCACCGCGGACGCCACTCCCGCGTCATGGCTGAGCGAGATGTGCCAGGAGGTCACGCCCAGGGCCCGGGCCCTGGCCTCCACCGTCCCCGACACGCGCAGCCGCGGCCGTCCGCTGTCCTCCACGTACACCTCGGCGTCGGTCCACAGCAGCCCGGCGGGTGCGCCGAGCGCCTTGGCCAGCGCCTCCTTCGCCGCGAACCGGGCGGCGAGCGAGGCGACCCCGCGCCGCTCGCCGCTCGGCAGCATCAGCTCGGCCTCGACGAACAACCGCCCGGCGAGGTTCGGCGTGCGCTCCAGCGCCGCGCCGAACCGCTCGATCTCCGCCACATCGATCCCGACGCCGACAATCACAACGACTACCCCACTGCCCGACTACTCCACCGTCACCGACTTCGCGAGATTACGCGGCTGGTCCACCTCGTTGCCCCGCGCCGTCGCCAGCTCGCAGGCGAACACCTGGAGCGGGACCGTCGCCACCAGCGGCTGGAGCAGCGTGGGCGTGGCCGGGATGCGGATCAGGTGGTCGGCGTACGGGACGACCGCCTCGTCGCCCTCCTCCGCGATCACGATGGTCCGTGCCCCGCGCGCCCGGATCTCCTGGATGTTCGACACGATCTTGTCGTGGAGCACGGAGCGGCCGCGCGGCGAGGGCACCACCACGACCACGGGGAGGTCCTTCTCGATGAGCGCGATCGGCCCGTGCTTGAGCTCGCCCGCCGCGAAGCCCTCGGCGTGCATGTACGCCAGCTCCTTGAGCTTGAGCGCGCCCTCCAGCGCCACCGGGTAGCCGACGTGCCGGCCGAGGAAGAGCACCGTGTCCTTGTCGGCGAGGGAGCGCGCGAGGGCCCGTACCGGCTCCATGGTCTCCAGGACGGTGTCCACGGCGGCCGCGATGTCCGACAGCTCGCGGACCACGGCGCGGATCTCGTCGCCCCACTTGGTGCCGCGCACCTGGCCGAGGTAGAGGGCCACGAGGTAGCAGGCGACCAGCTGGGTCAGGAACGCCTTGGTGGAGGCGACGGCGACCTCGGGGCCGGCGTGCGTGTAGAGCACGGCGTCCGACTCGCGCGGGATCGTGGAGCCGTTGGTGTTGCAGATGGCCAGCACCCGGGCGCCCTGCTCGCGGGCGTGCCGCAGCGCCATCAGGGTGTCCATGGTCTCGCCGGACTGCGAGATCGCGATCACCAGCGTCCGCTGGTCCAGGATCGGGTCGCGGTAGCGGAACTCGCTGGCCAGCTCCGTCTCGCAGGGGACGCGGGTCCAGTGCTCGATGGCCAGCTTCGCGATCATGCCCGCGTGGTAGGCCGTACCGCAGGCGACGATGACGACCTTGTCGATCTCCCGGAGCACCGAGGCGGGGATGCGCACCTCGTCCAGGCTGAGGGTGCCGCTGCCGTCGATCCGGCCGAGGAGGGTGTCCGCGACGGCCTTCGGCTGCTCCGCGATCTCCTTGAGCATGAAGTAGTCGTAGCCGCCCTTCTCGGCGGCGGAGGCGTCCCAGTCCACGTGGTAGGCCCGCACCTCGGCGGGCGCCCCGTGGAAGTCGGTGACGGTGACGCCCTCGCGGCGCAGCTCGACGACCTGGTCCTGGCCCAGCTCGATCGCGGAGCGGGTGTGCGCGATGAACGCGGCCACGTCGGAGGCGAGGAAGTTCTCGCCCTCCCCGACGCCCACCACCAGCGGGGAGTTGCGGCGCGCGCCGACCACCACGTCCGGCGCGTCGGCGTGCGCGGCCACCAGGGTGAAGGCCCCGTCGAGGCGCCGGCACACCTGCCGCATGGCCTCCGCGAGGTCCCCGGTGGCGGAGAACCGCTCGGCCAGCAGGTGGGCGACGACCTCGGTGTCGGTCTCGGACTCCAGCCGGTGCCCGCGCTCGGCGAGTTCGGCGCGCAGCGCGGCGAAGTTCTCGATGATGCCGTTGTGTACGACGGCCACGCGCCCGGCGTTGTCCAGGTGCGGGTGTGCGTTGACGTCGGTGGGCCCCCCGTGGGTCGCCCACCGGGTGTGCCCGAGCCCTGTGGAACCGGGCGGCAGCGGGTGCCCGACCAGTTCCTTCTCCAGATTGACGAGTTTTCCGGCCTTCTTGGCGGTGGCCAGACCGCCGTCGGCGAGGACGGCGACTCCCGCCGAGTCGTAGCCGCGGTACTCCAGCCGCTTCAGTCCGGCGATGACCACATCGAGCGCAGACTGCGCTCCCACGTAACCCACAATTCCGCACATAGGGCGCAGCGTACGCCCCGGCCGGGCGTCTGCCCCGTACTTGAACACGCCGAAAACCCCGCTCCGACGGGCGTGTCGGAGCGGGGCCTTCGGCGTGTCGGAGCGGGGCCGACGGGGCGTCAGCCGAGCTTCTTGGCCTGCGCCTCGATGATGTCCTTCGGCAGCGCGGGCTTGCCGCTGAGGTTCTGCACGGAGAACGTGGCGAGGGTGTTGCCCTTGCGTACCACGATCACCTGGGCGGCCATCGACGTCTCGGCGTCGCTGAAGTCCGCGACGAGGGAGACCGCCTCGTCGCCGGCGGTGACGGCGTCGCCCGGCGTCACCTTGTTGACCTTCACGGCGTCGCCGTCCTGCGTCATCGTGTACCCGCCCGCGCAGGCGGTGCCCGCCGTCTTGAAGGCGGCGAACGCCTCCTCGGCGCCCTTGCCGTCGTAGGAGGTCAGGGTCACGGAGGTGCCGGTGACGCCGCTGAGCATCTCCAGGCCGGCCTTGAGCTTGTCCGCCTCCGAGGCGTTGGGGTCCGCGGGCTTGCCCGAGGTGCCGCCGACGTTGGTACGGGCCACCCCGGTGGAGGTGCCCTGCGGCGCCATGGAGGCGGCCTGGACGATCGGCTTGCACTCGGCCTTGTCGGAAGTGGCCGCGAGAGCGGCGACCTGCGCCTCGGAGGGCGCCTTCACCAGCGTGTCCTTGGGCGCGTCCGCCTGCGTCAGCAGGAGGGATGCCAGCTCGGCGGCCGTCTTGCCCTTGGCGGCCGGGGCCGAGGAGGAGGCGGCCGGGGCCTGGGCGTCCGGCTTGGCGTCGGACGTGTCCGACGAGCCGCAGGCGGTGGCCAGGACGGCCAGGGAGACCGCGGAAGCGGTCATGACGGAACGGCGGACGAAAGCGGTACGCACGGAAGGACTCCCCCACAAGCAACGAAAGAAACGGCACGCAGGAGCGGCGCCCCCAGAGGCGGGCGCGGCTCGACACTGCGTACGCGCAATCTACAGAAGCAAACGATCACCGACGGGCGAATTTCGCACACCCGCGCCATATCGTGACCGGCGCGAGACCGTACGGAGGCCCGTCCCCCCGGCCACGTGACCGACCCCACCACCCACAAGCGGCCCCCAGCCACGACAATGGCGGTGTGATCACTTCGCCGCCACGAAGCAGCACGCCCGAGGGTGCAACGGAGCACACCGGCCGGGAGGGGCAGCCACCACGCCCCGCGCACCGCCGGGGCCCCGAGGCTTCCCCGTACGTCGACCTCACCCGCGCCGAGTGGAGCGCCCTGCGCGAGCGGACCCCGCTGCCGCTCACCGCCGACGAGGTGGAGCGGCTGCGCGGCCTCGGTGACGTCATCGACCTCGACGAGGTCCGCGACGTCTACCTGCCGCTCTCCCGCCTCCTCAACCTGTACGTCGGCGCCACCAGCAACCTGCGCGGCACCCTCAACACCTTCCTCGGCGACGCGGGCAACGGCCACGGCGCCCAGTCCGGCACCCCCTTCGTCATAGGCGTCGCCGGCTCCGTCGCCGTCGGCAAGTCCACCGTGGCCCGCCTGCTCCAGGCCCTGCTGGCCCGCTGGCCCGAGCACCCGCGCGTGGAGCTGGTCACCACCGACGGGTTCCTGTACCCGATGAAGGAGCTCCAGCGGCGCGGGCTCACCTCCCGCAAGGGCTTCCCGGAGTCCTACGACCGCCGCGCGCTGACCCGCTTCGTCGCCGACATCAAGGCGGGCAAGGACGAGGTGCGCGCGCCCGTCTACTCGCACCTGATCTACGACATCGTGCCGGGCGAGGAGCTGGTCGTACGCCGTCCGGACATCCTCATCGTCGAGGGGCTGAACGTGCTCCAGCCGGCCCTGCCCGGCACGGACGGCCGCACCCGGGTGGCGCTCGCCGACTACTTCGATTTCAGCGTGTACGTGGACGCGCGCCCCGAGGACATCGAGCGCTGGTACCTCAACCGCTTCCGGAAGCTGCGCGCGACCGCCTTCCAGAACCCCTTCTCCTACTTCCGCAAGTACACCCAGGTCTCCGAGGAGGAGGCCCTGGAGTACGCGCAGACGATGTGGCGCACGATCAACCGGCCCAACCTGCTGGAGAACGTGGCCCCGACCCGCGGCCGGGCCACCCTCGTCGTCCGCAAGGGCCCCGACCACAAGGTGCAGAAGCTGAGTCTGCGCAAGCTCTGACCGCCGCGGTGCGTATCGTGCGCACATGCTGCATCTGAGGCTGATCGTCCCGCCCGGCCGGACGGAGGCGGTGGTCGAGCTGATCGGGTCGACCGTGGGCACCACCCATCTGGTGGTGCTGCCGGGCGCCGCCCGGGACCCGCGGGGCGATCTGGTGCTGTGCGATGTCGCGCGGGAGGCCGGGGACCAGCTGCTGCACGGGCTCCGCGAGCTGCACCTCGACCGGGACGGCTCGATCGCGGTCGAAAACATCGACCTGTCCCTGTCCCGGCGCGCCGACGCGGCCGAGAAGGAGGCGCCCGGGGAGCCAGCGGACGCGGTGATCTGGGAGCAGCTGGCGGAGGCCACCCACGAGGAGTCCTCCCTCACCATCACCTACGCCGCGTTCATGATCGTCGCGACGATGATCGCGGCCTGCGGTGTGGTGCTCGACAACGCGATCCTGATCGTGGGCGCGATGGCGGTCGGCCCCGAGTTCGGCCCGCTGGCGGGGGTGTGCACCGGGGTGGTGCAGCGCCGGCCCCGGCTGGCCGGGCGCTCGCTGGCGGCCCTGCTGATCGGCTTCGGGGCGGCGATCGCGGTGACCACGGTGTTCAGCCTGGCGATGACCGCGGTCGGGCTGTTCGACGCGACGATGCTGGAGGGGCCGCGGCCGAACACGGCCTTCATCTGGAACCCGGACCCGTTCTCCCTGGTGGTGGCCGTGCTCGCCGGGATCGTCGGGATGCTGTCGCTGACCTCGGCCAAGTCCGGGGCACTGGTGGGCGTGGCCATCTCGGTGACCACCGTCCCGGCCGCCGCCAACGCCGCCGTGGCCCTCAGCTACGGGCAGTACGCCCAGATGTGGGGCTCGATGGAGCAGCTGCTGCTGAACCTCGGCGGGATCATGGTCGCCGGAACGCTCACGCTGTACGGCTGGAAGCTGTTCTGGGCCACCCAGCGCGGCCGGTGGAAGCGCACACCGCCCGCGCCCCGGACCTGATCCGGGACGCGGGCGGGCGGAGTTGCGTACGGACCGCTATCCGAGGGCGGACTTCACCGCGTCGGCCAGCCGCCCGGCCACCGCGCGGGCCTGCTCGATGTCCGCGGCCTCGACCATCACCCGGACGAGCGGCTCGGTACCGGACGGACGGAGCAGCACGCGGCCGGTGGTGCCCAGCTCGCGCTCGGCGTCGATCACGGCCGTCGCCAGCTCGGCGGAGGTGGCCACGCGGGACTTGTCCACGTCGGGGACGTTGATCAGCACCTGCGGCAGCCGCGCCATGACCCCCGCCAGCTCGGCCAGGGACCGGCCGGTAGCCGCGACGCGGGCCGCGAGCAGCAGGCCGGTCAGCGTGCCGTCGCCGGTGGTCGCGTGGTCCAGGACGATCACATGCCCGGACTGCTCGCCGCCGAGCGCGAAGCCGTGCTCCTTCATGGCCTCCAGCACATACCGGTCGCCGACCCCGGTCTGCACGACCCGGATGCCCTCGCCCTCCATGGCCAGCTTGAAGCCCAGGTTCGACATGACCGTGCCGACCACGGTGTTCTCGCGCAGCTGCCCCGCCTCGCGCATGGCCAGCGCCAGCACCGCGAGGATCTGGTCGCCGTCGATCTCGGCGCCGGTGTGGTCCACGGCCAGGCAGCGGTCCGCGTCGCCGTCGTGCGCGATGCCGAGGGCGGCGCCGTGCTCGACCACGGCCGCCTTGAGCAGGCCGAGGTGGGTGGAGCCGCAGCCGTCGTTGATGTTCAGGCCGTCCGGCTCGGCGCCGATGGTGACGACCTCCGCGCCCGCACGGGCGAACGCCTCGGGCGAGACGAAGGCGGCCGCGCCGTGGGCCTCGTCGAGGACGATCCTGAGCCCGTCGAGGCGGTTGGGCAGGACGCCGATGAGGTGGGCGACGTACTTGTCGAAGCCCTCGGTGTAGTCGGAGACGCGGCCGACGCCGGAGCCGGTGGGCCGGTCCCAGGGGGCACCCGTGCGGTGCTCCTCGTAGACGGACTCGATGCGGTCCTCCAGCTCGTCGGCGAGCTTGTGGCCGCCGCGGGCGAAGAACTTGATGCCGTTGTCGGGCATGGCGTTGTGGCTGGCCGAGAGCATCACACCGAGGTCGGCACCCAGCGCACCGGTGAGATACGCCACCGCCGGGGTGGGCAGCACACCGACGCGCAGGACGTCCACGCCCGCGCTCGCGAGGCCGGCGACGACCGCGGCCTCCAGGAATTCGCCGGAGGCGCGGGGATCGCGCCCGACCACGGCGGTCGGCCGGTGGCCCTCGAAGGTGCCCGCCTCGGCCAGTACGTGGGCAGCCGCCACGGAGAGGCCGAGCGCGAGCTCCGCCGTCAGATCCGCGTTGGCGACGCCGCGTACACCGTCCGTCCCGAAGAGTCGTCCCACTGTTGTCCTCCCGAGTGTGCGCTTCGCGTGTGACCGCTTGTGTGAGGTATGTGCCGCTTGTGGCGGTAAACGAACCGCCCCGGCAGCACAGAGAGTGCTGCCGGGGCGGTTTCGTTGCAGAACAGCAGGCGCAGATTAACGCTTGCTGTACTGCGGAGCCTTACGGGCCTTCTTGAGACCGGCCTTCTTGCGCTCGACCGCACGGTCGTCGCGGGAGAGGAAGCCGGCCTTCTTGAGCGCCGGGCGGTTGTTGTCCACGTCCGCCTCGTTCAGCGCGCGGGCCACACCGAGGCGCAGGGCGCCGGCCTGACCGGAGACGCCGCCACCCGAGATGCGGGCGATGACGTCGTAGCGGCCGTCGAGCTCCAGGAGCTTGAAGGGCTCGTTGACTTCCTGCTGGTGCACCTTGTTGGGGAAGTAGTCCTCAAGGGTGCGACCGTTGATCTTCCACTTGCCGGTGCCCGGGACGATCCGGACGCGGGCGATGGCGTTCTTGCGACGGCCCAGGCCGGCGGCCGGCTGGGGGTCACCGAAGCGACCGGCAAGGGACTCGGAGGTGTAGTCGCCCTCGGCGACGACCTCGGACTCGGTGGTGTACTCCTCGACGCCCTCGAACTCGTCGACGGGGGTCTCGGCGGTGGTCTCGGCCACGATGCTCCTCAGAATTCTCTGTGTCTTAGGGGGTGGCCGGAACTACTGCGCGACCTGGGTGATCTCGAACGGCACCGGCTGCTGGGCAGCGTGGGGGTGCTGGTCGCCCGAGTAGACCTTCAGCTTCGAGAGCATCTGACGGCCCAGGGTGTTCTTGGGGAGCATGCCCTTGACGGCCTTCTCGACGGCCTTCTCCGGGTTGTTCGCCAGGAGGTCGTCGTAACGCACGGAGCGCAGACCGCCCGGGAAACCGGAGTGGCGGTAGGCCATCTTCTGGGAAGCCTTGTTGCCGGACAGGTGCACCTTGTCGGCGTTGATGATGACGACGAAGTCGCCCATGTCCATGTGGGGGGCATAGGTCGGCTTGTGCTTGCCCCGGAGGAGGGCAGCGGCCTGGGTCGCCAGACGGCCGAGGACGACGTCCTGGGCGTCGATGACGAGCCACTGGCGCGAGATGTCGCCGGGCTTGGGGCTGTACGTACGCACGCGTATGCCTTCGCTTCTTCAGTGGTGGGTCATCCCAGAGGGCGCTAGCCCCTCGGGAAGGGTCCTGACAGGGTCACCACGGACGATCACGACAGCCCTCGTCCACATCGGGGACGCAACCCGTGTGAACCGCTGGTCATCGGTCCGGTGGACCGGCGTAAGGCCCTTTCACGTGAGAATGAGAAAGCCAATACGCATAACAAACCAGCAGGATACCCAAGCAGACCCGTACGGGTCAAAACGCGGTCCGCGATGCCGGTTCTGCTGGCGTCGCGGCGCACTCCGGTTCGGTCCTGGGTGGGGACCCCGCAGTTGTTACGGGCTCCAGGGTAACCCGGCCGGAGAGGAGCACACGACGCGCCAGCAGGAACGCCAGCCCGCAGAGGGTGGCGCAGTCCCGGAAGGCGCGCCGCTTGTGAGCCAGCTCCGAGGGCCACGGGACCAGCGCCGTCTGCGGCACCAGGGCCAGCCAGAACCAGGGGGAACGGGGCATCGAGCCCGGCCGCACCGCCGAGGCCAGCAGCAGCGGGAGCACCACCAGCAGGTAGTGGTCGAAGGAGGGCCGGGAGACCAGGAATGCGGCGAGCATCACCATGCAGGCGGTCTCCGCCAGCCGCAGCGCCCCGTCCTCGCCCTCCGGATCCGGCCGCCGCCAGCGCACCAGGGCCGCCCACAGCCCGGCCCCGGCCCCCGCGAACGCCACCAGCACCGCCAGCGGCTGCGGCACCCCCAGCCGCGGCAGCACCGCGATCGGCGAGGCGTCCCAGGGCAGGGCGTACGCGTCCTGGCCCTGGAGCAGGAAGGGCAGGGTCTTGGTGAAGAACAGCGTCGGGCTCGGCATCAGCAGCGCCCCCGCCAGCGAGAGCCCCAGCGGTACCAGCACCGCCGCGGCCAGCGCCCGCCAGCGCCGGGCCAGCAGGAAGAGCAGCCCGAGCGGCACCAGCATCGGCTTGCAGGCGATGGCCAGCCCCACCACCAGCCCGGCCGCCCCCCACGCCCTGCGGTGCGCGAGCAGCAGCGCCAGCGGCAGCGCGGCGGCGGAGATCGCCGTCCAGTTGCCGATCAGCACCAGGTTCTCGAAGGGCTTGTGGGCCAGCGCGAACACCGCGATCCCGCCCACCGCGAACCGCGAGCGGGCCGGCACCGAGAACAGCCGCAGCGCGGCCAGCCAGCCGGCCCCCAGCAGCCCCGCCGTCCCCACCGGCAGGATCCAGCGCAGCACCCCGCGCGGCACCAGCGCCTCCGGCACCGCCATCAGCACCGCGCTGGGCAGGTAGAGGAACCGCTTGTCCTCGTACGGGGACCCGCCCGCCAGCAGCGTGTCGGCCGCCTTCACCACGAAGGCGTTGTCGGAGCCCCAGTTCTCCCGCAGGCTCGCGGAGACGCAGATCCCGAGGAGCACGGCGAGGGAGAGCACCTGCCAGGGCCGGGAGGCCGGCCGCAGCAGCCACGCGGCCACCGCGCCGGCCGGGGCCCGCTCCTGCCACGCCTGCCGCTTCACGAGCCAGATGCCAGGCCACAGGCCCACGTGCCTCTCCCCCAACCCTCAGCGCTTGCGCTCGACCCTGCGTTCGTCCCAGACGGGCTCCTGAGTCTCCCGCACCACACCGTCCGAACCGAAGACCAGGAAGCGGTCAAATGTGCGCGCGAACCACCGGTCGTGCGTGACGCACAGCACCGTGCCCTCGTAGGTCTCCAGGCCGTCCTGGAGGGCTTCCGCCGACTCCAGGTCCAGGTTGTCCGTCGGCTCGTCCAGCAGCAGCGCCGTGGTGCCCGCCAGCTCCAGCAGCAGGATCTGGAACCGCGCCTGCTGGCCGCCGGAGAGCTTCTCGAACTTCTGCTCCCCCTGGCGCTCCAGCTCGTAGCGGCGCAGTACGGCCATGGCCGCGCCCAGCGGCTTGGCCGCCTCCGTCCACAGGATGTCGACGAGGGTGCGGCCGAACAGCTCCGGGTGGGCGTGGGTCTGCGCGAAGTGGCCGGGCACCACACGGGCGCCGAGCTTCCACGTGCCGGTGTGCCCGACGTCCTCGCCGGCCAGCAGCCGCAGGAAGTGCGACTTGCCGGAGCCGTTCGAGCCCAGGACCGCGACCCGCTCCCCGTAGAACACCTCCAGCGAGAAGGGCTTCATCAGCCCCGTCAGCTCCAGGTTCTCCACGGTGAGCGCGCGCACCCCCGTACGGCCGCCCTTGAGCCGCATCCGGATCTCCTGCTCGCGCGGCGGCTCCGGCGGCGGGCCGGCCTCCTCGAACTTCTGGAAGCGGGTCTGCATCGCCCGGTAGCGGGAGGCCATGTCGGGGCTGCTCGCGGCCTGGTTGCGCAGCCGCAGCACCAGGGCCTTGAGGCGGGCGTGCTCCTCGTCCCAGCGCCGTTTCAGCTCCTCGAAGCGGGCGAAGCGCTCCTTGCGGGCCTCGTGGTAGGTGCCGAAGCCGGCGCCGTGCACCCAGACGTCCGTACCCGTCGGGCTCGGCTCCAGGCTGATGATCTTCTCGGCGGCCCGGGACAGCAGCTCCCGGTCGTGCGAGACGAAGAGCACCGTCTTGCGGGTGGCCTTCAGCTGCTCCTCCAGCCACCGCTTGCCGGGGACGTCGAGGTAGTTGTCCGGCTCGTCGAGCAGCAGCACCTCGTCCGGCCCGCGCAGCAGCGCCTCCAGCACCAGCCGCTTCTGCTCACCGCCCGACAGCGTGCGCACCTCGCGGAACTGCGCCCGGTCGTACGGGATGTCCAGCGCGGCCATGGTGCAGACGTCCCACAGGGTCTCCGCCTCGTAGCCCTGGACATCGGCCCAGTCGCTGAGCGCCTGCGCGTAGTCCATCTGCGCGGCCTCGTCGTCCACCGTCATGATCAGCTTCTCGGCGCGGTCCACGGCCGCGGCGGCCGCCCGGATCCGCGGCTGGGCCACCGAGACGAGCAGGTCCCGTACGGTCGTCTCGTCCCGCACGGAGCCCACGAACTGCGACATCACGCCGAGCCCGCCGCTGTGGGTGACGGCGCCGCCGTGCGGCTGGTACTCGCCGGAGATCAGCTTGAGCAGGGTGGTCTTGCCGGCCCCGTTCGCCCCCACCAGGGCGACCACCGCCCCCTCCCCCACGCGGAAGGAGACGTCGGGGAGCAGGACCCGCCCGTCGGGAAGGTAGTACTCCAGGTGGCTGGCTTCGAGATGTCCCATGCGGGGCATTGTCCCGGCCCGCCCGCGTTCCGCCCAAACGGATTCCCGGGCGCGGGCTCAGCAGCAGCCGGCCGCCGGGAGGGTCCGCAGGTTGCGCGCCTCCTTGCTGCGGGCGGCCAGCAGCTCGTCGGCCGGGTAGCCGACCTCCTCCAGGGTCAGCCCGTGCGGCTTGACCACGTGCACGGAGGAGTCCCGTACGGCCGCGGCGAGCACCGTGCCGGGCCAGTCGGTGGGGCGGTGTCCGTCACCGACGTGCAGCAGGGCGCCGACCAGGGAGCGGACCATGTTGTGGCAGAAGGCGTCGGCGCGGACGGTCGCGGTGATGATCCCGTCCTCCGCCCGCTGCCAGCTGAGCTGCTGGAGCGTACGGATCGTCGTGGCGCCCTCGCGCTTCTTGCAGTACGCGGCGAAGTCGTGCTCGCCGAGCAGCGCGGCCGAGGCTTCGTTCATGGCGTCCACGTCCAGCGGCCACTGGTGCCACAGCACGTGCCCGCGGCGCAGCGGGTCCACCCCGCCCTGGTGGTCGCCGACGCGGTAGGCGTAGCGGCGCCAGATCGCGGAGAAGCGCGCGTTGAAGCCCTCGGGAGCCTCGGCGACCTTCCAGACCCGTACGTCGTGCGGCAGCCGGCCCGCGAGGCGGCGCAGCAGCTTGTCGTGGTGCTCGGCCCAGACCTCCTCGGCCAGGTCGAACTGCGCGACCTGCCCGCGGGCGTGCACGCCGGCGTCGGTGCGACCGGCCACGGTCAGCTCGACGGGCTCCTTGAGCCGCATGACGGTCTGCAGGGCGCTCTCCAGCTCGCCCTGGACGGTGCGCAGCGTGCGCTGCTTCGCCCAGCCGGAGAAGTCCTTGCCGTCGTAGCTCAGGTCCAGCCGCACCCGGACACGGCCGGGCTCCACCTCGTCACTCACGTGACCGATCCTCTCAGAAGGTCGCACATGCGGAACGGGCCCGCCCCCGGGAAGGGGCGGGCCCGTTCAGAGCCGTTCAGCTCGATCCGTGACCCGGGGAACCGGGCCGCCGGGATCAGGCTTCCTTGGTCTCCTCGGCGGCGGGCGCCTCGGTGGCCTCGGTCTCGGCGGGAGCCTCGGTCTTGGCCTCGGCGTCCTTGGCGGCGCGCTTCGTGGCGGCCTCGGCCTCACCGGTGGCCTGCTGGGCCACGGTCAGGGCCTCGACCAGCTCGATCACGGCCATCGGGGCGTTGTCGCCACGACGGTTGCCGATCTTGGTGATGCGCGTGTAACCACCGGGGCGGTTCTCGTAGCGCGGGGCGATCTCGGTGAACAGCGTGTGCACGATGCTCTTGTCCGTGATCGTCTGCAGCACCAGGCGACGGTTGTGGATGTCGCCCTTCTTGGCCTTGGTGACCAGACGCTCGGCGTAGGGACGCAGGCGGCGGGCCTTGGCCTCGGTGGTGGTGATGCGGCCGTGCTCGAAGAGCGCCTTCGCGAGGTTCGCGAGAAGGTGCTTCTCGTGCGCGGCGGAGCCGCCCAGACGGGCACCCTTTGCGGGACGCGGCATGGTGTTACTCCTTCATATCTGCACCGGCCGTGTCAGGTACCGGTGTCAGTTCCCCCGGGGCGGCCGCCCCGGGAAAGTCTTGCTAGTACTGCTCGGTCTCGACGAAACCGGCGTCCGCGTCGTCGTCGGCGCCGAAGGCGTCGGCAGCGGCGGTCGGGTCGAATCCGGGCGGGCTGTCCTTGAGGGCCAGGCCCATGCCGGCCAGCTTCGCCTTGACCTCGTCGATCGACTTCGCACCGAAGTTGCGGATGTCGAGCAGGTCGGCCTCGGAGCGGGCGACGAGCTCACCCACGGAGTGGATGCCCTCGCGCTTGAGGCAGTTGTACGACCGAACGGTGAGCTCCAGCTCCTCGATCGGCAGCGCCAGGTCGGCGGCCAGGGCGGCGTCCGTCGGGGACGGGCCCATGTCGATGCCCTCGGCGTCGATGTTGAGCTCGCGCGCCAGACCGAACAGCTCGACCAGGGTCTTGCCGGCGGACGCCATGGCGTCACGCGGGCGCATGGCCTGCTTGGTCTCGACGTCGACGATCAGCTTGTCGAAGTCGGTGCGCTGCTCGACTCGGGTCGCCTCGACCTTGTAGGTGACCTTGAGGACCGGGCTGTAGATGGAGTCGACCGGGATACGGCCGATCTCCTGGCCCAGCTGCTTGTTCTGGACGGCGGAGACGTAGCCGCGACCGCGCTCGACGGTCAGCTCCATCTCCAGCTTGCCCTTGCCGTTGAGCGTGGCGAGGACCAGGTCCGGGTTGTGCACCTCGACACCGGCCGGGGGCGCGATGTCAGCAGCGGTGACCAGGCCGGGACCCTGCTTGCGCAGGTACATCACGACCGGCTCGTCGTGCTCCGAGGAGACGACCAGCTGCTTGATGTTGAGGATGATGTCCGTGACGTCTTCCTTGACGCCCGGCACGGTGGTGAACTCGTGCAGGACGCCGTCCACGCGGATGCTGGTGACAGCGGCACCCGGGATGGAGGACAGGAGGGTACGGCGCAGGGAGTTGCCGAGGGTGTAACCGAAGCCCGGCTCCAGCGGCTCGATCACGAACCGCGAGCGGTACTCGTCGACGACCTCTTCGGTCAGCGAAGGACGCTGAGCGATAAGCATGTCTGTGTTCCTTCAGTCGTGGACGCCCACTATTTGACGCCCGACGGACACTGCTGGGTACTGCAAGGGTACGGGCGGCACGCCCCCCGGAGGGGTCGTACCGCCCGGACACTCAGAGACGCACAGGTGCGCCCGCTGCGTCAGACGCGACGACGCTTGGGGGGGCGGCAGCCGTTGTGCGGGGTGGGGGTGACGTCCTGGATCGAACCGACCTCCAGGCCCGTGGCCTGCAGGGAGCGGATCGCGGTCTCACGGCCGGAGCCGGGACCCTTGACGAAGACGTCGACCTTGCGCATGCCGTGCTCCTGCGCGCGGCGGGCGGCCGACTCGGCGGCCATCTGCGCGGCGAAGGGGGTGGACTTGCGCGAGCCCTTGAAGCCGACGTGGCCGGCGGAGGCCCAGGAGATCACGTTGCCCGAGGGGTCGGTGATCGAGACGATCGTGTTGTTGAACGTGCTCTTGATGTGGGCGTGCCCGTGAGCGACGTTCTTCTTTTCCTTGCGGCGCACCTTCTTGGCAGCGCCCTGACGACCCTTGGGGGGCATCTCTTACTCCTACGGGAGGTGGTCGGTCCTACAGCGCAAGACCGCTGAACAGGACTACTTCTTGCCCGGCTTCTTCTTACCGGCGATCGCGCGACGCGGGCCCTTGCGGGTACGCGCGTTCGTGCTGGTGCGCTGACCGTGCACCGGCAGGCCACGACGGTGGCGGATGCCCTGGTAGCACTGGATCTCGATCTTGCGGCGGATGTCGCCCTGGATCTCGCGGCGGAGGTCACCCTCGGTACGGAGGTTGGCGTCCACGTACTCGCGGATCTTGACGAGGTCCTCTTCGGCCAGGTCACGAACGCGGGTGTTCGGGTTCACGCCGGTGGAGGCGAGGATCTCCTTGGACCGGGTGCGCCCGATACCGAAGACGTAGGTGAGTGCGATCTCCACACGCTTTTCGCGCGGGATGTCAACACCGGAAACGCGTGCCATTCAATGGCTCCTGTGTGTTCGGGGGTCTTCCACAGAACCGTCCCCGGCCGCCGACCACCCCGGATGGAGTGGTGGTACGTCCGGGTCCCCGGCCCCCGCCGGAGGTGCCGCCGGCCCATCGCTGGGCTGGGCGGGTTCTGCGTATGTACGTTTTCTTACGTCGCGCGAAGAACTGCGGTAAGGCAGGTCGGTCGGCGTGCGTCAGCCCTGGCGCTGCTTGTGGCGCAGGTTGTCGCAGATGACCATGACCCGGCCGTGACGGCGGATCACCTTGCACTTGTCGCAGATCTTCTTGACGCTCGGCTTGACCTTCATGTGGGTGAGGTTCTCCGGGTCAGTGCCACCACCCGCGCCGGAGCGGGGTGCGGGGGCAAGATCTACTTGTATCGGTAGACGATCCGGCCACGCGTCAGGTCGTAGGGAGAGAGCTCCACGACGACCCGGTCATCGGGCAGGATGCGGATGTAGTGCATACGCATCTTGCCGCTGATGTGCGCGAGGACCTTGTGACCGTTCTGGAGTTCCACCTTGAACATGGCGTTCGGGAGGGACTCGATCACGGTGCCCTCGATTTCGATGGCACCTTGCTTCTTGGCCACGCTTCGCCTTTCGAATCGGCTACCTTGATCGGCCTCGCGCGCCATGCGGACATGGAAGTGCACGAGAGCCGACGAGTCAGTCTACGTCAGGGCACCCAGAAAGACGAATCCGGAAAGTTTGCCCACGAGTCTAGATCATTAACCGAGGGGGTCCGGGGCCGTCGTGACCCCGTACTCCGCCAGCTTCGCCTTGCCGCAGTCCGGGCTGGTCAGGACGATCGGGCCGTCCTCGGTCAGCGCGATGGAGTGCTCCCAGTGCGAGGACCAGGTGCCGTCCGTCGTGATGACCGTCCAGTCGTCCGCGAGTACCTCCGTCTGGGCGGTGCCCAGGGAGACCATCGGCTCGATCGCCAGGCACAGGCCCGGGACGAGCTTGATCCCCTTGCCCCGCTTGCGCGAGACGTAGTTCAGCAGGTGCGGGTCCATGTGCATCTCGGACCCGATGCCGTGGCCTCCGTAGTCCTCGATGATGCCGAACTTGCCGCGGCTGTGCTCACCGGTCACGGGACGCGGCTGGCGCTTGATGTACGTCTCGATCGCCTTCGAGATGTCCACCAGCCGGTTGCCCAGCTTCATGGCGGCGATACCGGCCCACATGGACTCCTCGGTGACCCGGGAGAGCTCGACCAGCTCCGGGGCGTGACCGGTGCCCACGAAGGCCGTGTACGCGGCGTCGCCGTGCCAGCCGTCCACGATCGCGCCCGCGTCGATCGAGATGATGTCCCCGTCGTTGAGGACCGTCTTGTCGTCCGGGATGCCGTGGACGACGACGTCGTTCACGGAGGTGCAGATCGTCGCGGGGAAGCCGCCGTAGCCGAGGAAGTTCGACTTGGCGCCGGCGTCCGCGATGACCTTGCGGGCCACCATGTCCAGGTCCCGCGTCGTGGCGCCCGGTACGGCCGCCTCACGGGTGGCCGCGTGGATCGCGGCGACGACCAGCCCCGCCTCGCGCATCTTCGCGATCTGCTCGGGGGTCTTGATCTGGACCATGGAACTGCCTTCCACCTCTGATGCGGGTCTTCTCAACAGTACGGCCGCGATGCCCTGGGGACACCGCGGCCGTACCTGTACTGCTGGGGACCGGCGTCCGCCGGCTACTTCTGCAGGGCGTCCATGGCGCGCTTGGTGACGTCCGCGACCTCGCCGAGGGCGGGGATCGTCACCAGCAGGCCCTGGGCCTTGTAGTAGTCGATGATCGGCTCGGTCTGCGTGTGGTAGACCTCCAGCCGGTTGCGGACCGTGGCCTCGGAGTCGTCACCGCGCTGGTAGAGCTCGCCGCCGCACTGGTCGCAGACACCCTCGGTCTTGGGGGCGGCGTACACGACGTGGAAGACGTGCGCGGACTCGTTGCGGCAGACGCGGCGGCCCGCGATGCGCTTGACGACCTCGTCCTCCTCGACCTCCAGGTCGAGGACGGCGTCGAGCTTCATGCCCGACTCCTGGAGCATCACGTCCAGGGCCTCGGCCTGCGAGACGTTGCGCGGGAAGCCGTCGAGCAGGAAGCCGCCGGCGGCGTCGGGCTGCTCCATCCGGTCCTTCGCCATGCCGATGGTGATCTCGTCGGGGACGAGGTCGCCGGCGTCCATGAACGCCTTGGCGCGCAGGCCCAGCTCGGTGCCCTGGCTGATGTTGGCCCGGAACAGGTCACCCGTGGAGATGTGCGGGATCGACAGGTTCTTGGCGAGGAACGCGGCCTGCGTTCCCTTGCCGGCACCGGGCGGTCCGACGAGGACGATTCGCATCAGCGGAGGAACCCTTCGTAATTACGCTGCTGGAGCTGGCTCTCGATCTGCTTCACGGTTTCCAGACCCACACCCACGATGATCAGGATGCTCGTCCCGCCGAACGGGAAGTTCTGGTTCGCTCCGAAGCCGGCCAACGCCATCGTCGGCACAAGAGCGATGAGACCCAGGTACAGCGACCCCGGCCAGGTGATCCGGTTGAGCACGTAGCTCAGGTACTCGGCGGTGGGCCGGCCGGCGCGGATGCCCGGGATGAACCCACCATACTTCTTCATGTTGTCTGCAACTTCCTCGGGGTTGAACGAGATCGCCACGTAGAAGAACGCGAAGAAGACGATCAGGAGGAAGTAGACCGCGATGTAGTACGGGTGGTCGCCCTTGACGAAGTGCTTCTGGATCCAGGTGGCCCAGCCCGCGGTGGACCCGCTGAACTGCACGACCAGCGCCGGGATGTAGAGCAGCGACGAGGCGAAGATGACGGGGATGATGCCCGCCTGGTTCACCTTGAGCGGGATGTAGGTCGACGTACCGCCGTAGGCGCGGCGGCCGATCATGCGCTTCGCGTACTGGACCGGGATGCGGCGCTGCGCCTGCTCGACGAAGACCACGAGGCCCACCATCGCGAGGCCGACCAGCATGACGACGCCGAACTCGACCCAGCCGTCCGCGATCTTGCCCTGGAGCTTGATCTGCCAGAGGGCGCCGATGAAGCCGGCGGCGATCGAGATGAACATGAGGATCGACATGCCGTTGCCGATGCCGCGGTCGGTGATGAGCTCGCCGAGCCACATGACGACGCAGGTACCGGCGGTCATGGTGATCACCATGACGACCGTGGTGAAGATCGACCGGTCGGGGACGATCTGGCTGGCGACCTGGCAGCCCTGGAAGAGGGCACCGGTCCGGGCGGTGGCGACGAGGCCGGTGCCCTGGAGGATCGCGAGCGCGACCGTCAGATAGCGCGTGTACTGCGTGATCTTCGCCGTGCCGGACTGGCCCTCTTTCTTGAGGGTCTCCAGCTTCGGGATGACCACGGTCAGCAGCTGCAGGATGATGCTCGCCGTGATGTACGGCATGATGCCGAGCGCGAAGATCGTGATCTGCAGCAGCGCACCGCCGCTGAACATGTTGACGAGACCGAAGAGCCCATTGCTGCTTCCGGCCTGGTCCACACAGATCTGGACGTTCTTGTAGCTCACGCCGGGTACCGGGATGTGGGACCCGAGCCGGAACAGCACGATGATGCCGAGCGTGAAGAGCAGCTTCTTGCGCAGGTCGGGCGTCTTGAACGCCCGGGCGAACGCGGTGAGCACGGTGCCTCCTGCGACCCCCGCGCTACTGCGTCAGAGGTGACGGTCTGAGGGATCGACGTATACGACAAAGCAAAGGTGCACGCCACCTTACCGGCGAGTGTGCCTCCCGTGGAACGACCAACCGGGGATGCCCCATATGTGAGGCATCCCCGGTCGGGTTTCGAGCTATTCAGCCACAGAAATCGTCTTAGACGAGCTCGGTGACAGAGCCGCCGGCAGCGGCAATCTTCTCCTTGGCGGAGGCGGAGACGGCGTCAACCGAAACCTGCAGCGCCACGGAGATCTCGCCCTGGCCCAGGACCTTGACGAGGCTGTTCTTGCGAACCGCGCCCTTGGCGACCAGGTCGGCCACCGTGACCTCTCCACCCTCGGGGTAGAGGGCACCGAGCTTGTCCAGGTTGACAACCTGGAACTCGGTGCGGAACGGGTTCTTGAAGCCCTTCAGCTTCGGCAGGCGCATGTGGAGGGGCATCTGCCCACCCTCGAAGCGCTGCGGAACCTGGTAGCGGGCCTTCGTACCCTTGGTACCACGACCAGCCGTCTTACCCTTCGACGCCTCACCACGACCGACACGGGTCTTCGCGGTCTTGGCACCGGGGGCGGGACGGAGGTTGTGAGCCTTCAGCGGGCTGTTCTCAGCCATGATTAGTCAACCTCCTCAACCGTCACGAGGTGGCGGACGGTGTGCACCATTCCGCGGAACTCGGGGCGGTCCTCCTTGACGACGACGTCGTTCAGGCGCTTGAGCCCGAGCGAACGCAGCGTGTCGCGGTGGTTCTGCTTGCTGCCGATGTACGACTTCGTCTGCGTGATCTTGAGGCGGGCCATCAGACACCCGCCCCGGCACGTGCACGAAGGAGAGCCGCGGGGGCGACGTCCTCGAGCGGCAGACCGCGGCGGGCCGCGATCTCCTCGGGACGCTGCAGGCCCTTGAGGGCCTCCACGGTCGCGTGCACGATGTTGATCGCGTTGTCGGAGCCGAGCGACTTCGACAGGATGTCGTGAACGCCGGCGCACTCCAGAACGGCGCGCACCGGGCCACCGGCGATCACACCGGTACCGGGGGAAGCAGGCTTCAGCAGGACAACGCCGGCCGCCTTCTCGCCCTGGATCGGGTGCGGGATGGTGCCCTGGATGCGGGGAACCTTGAAGAAGTTCTTCTTGGCTTCCTCGACGCCCTTGGCGATGGCCGCGGGAACTTCCTTGGCCTTGCCGTAACCGACACCTACGGTGCCGTCACCGTCACCCACCACGACGAGCGCGGTGAAGCTGAAGCGACGACCACCCTTGACAACCTTGGCGACACGGTTGATCGCGACAACGCGCTCAACGTAAGCGGTCTTCTCGGCGGCAGCGCCACCGTCGCGACCCTTCCGGTCCCGCCGCTCGCCGCCACCGGCACCGCTTCCGCGGCGCTGGGGTCCAGCCATTGGATTACCTCTCTCTGTTACGTCCGTGAGTCCCGGAACCGGGGCTTAGAACTTCAGCCCGGCTTCGCGGGCGGCGTCAGCCAGAGCGGCAATGCGCCCGGCGTATCGGTTGCCACCGCGGTCGAACACGACGGTCTCGACACCCGCGGCCTTGGCACGCTCGGCGACGAGCGCGCCGACAGCCTGGGCCTGGGCGCTCTTGTCGCCTTCGCCACCGCGGATCGAAGCGTCCAGGGTCGACGCGGACGCCAGGGTGTGGCCCTGGAGGTCGTCGATGACCTGCGCAACGATGTTGCGGTTGGAACGCGTCACGACGAGGCGCGGACGCTCCGCCGTACCCGAGACGTTCTTGCGGATGCGGATGTGGCGGCGAGCCTTGGCAGCGCGCTTGTACGCGTCGCCCTTGGCGATCTTCACACCGTATGCCATGGCTACTTACCAGCCTTTCCGACCTTGCGGCGGATGACCTCGCCGGCGTACTTGACACCCTTGGCCTTGTACGGGTCGGGCTTCCGCAGCTTGCGGATGTTGGCGGCGACCTCGCCGACCTTCTGCTTGTCGATGCCCTCGACCGAGAACTTCGTCGGCGACTCGACCTTGAAGGAGATGCCCTCGGGCGCCTCCACCAGGATCGGGTGGCTGTAGCCGAGCTGGAACTCCAGGTCGGAGCCCTTCGCGGCCACGCGGTAGCCGACACCGCTGATCTCGAGAGCCTTGACGTATCCCGTGGTCACACCGGTGATCATGTTCGCCACCAGCGTGCGGGACAGGCCGTGCAGGGCCTTGTTCTGACGCTCGTCATTCGGACGGGTGACGTTCAGAACGCCGTCCTCGTCCTTGACAACTGCGATGGGCGCCTTGACGGTGTGCGCGAGGGAACCCTTGGGGCCCTTCACGTTGACCGTCTGGCCATCGATGGTGACGTCCACACCGGCGGGAACCTGGATGGGGAGCTTGCCGATTCGCGACATTGCTTTTCCTCCGTTCCCGACTACCAGACGTAGGCGAGGACTTCCCCACCTACGCCCTTCTTGCCTGCCTGCTGACCGGTCAGGAGACCGTGCGACGTGGAGATGATCGCCACGCCCAGGCCGCCGAGGACCTTCGGCAGGTTGGTGGACTTCGCGTACACGCGCAGACCGGGCTTCGAGATCCGCTTGATGCCCGCGATGGAGCGCTCACGGTTCGGCCCGAACTTCAGCTCGAGGACGAGGTTCTTGCCGACCTCGGCGTCCTCGACCTTCCAGCCGGTGATGAAACCCTCCTGCTTGAGGATCTCCGCGATGTGCGACTTGATCTTGCTGTGCGGCATCACGACGGTGTCGTGGTACGCCGAGTTAGCGTTACGCAGACGCGTGAGCATGTCTGCGATGGGGTCAGTCATGGTCATGAAGTGGCCTTCGGCCTCTCTCGCCGGGGTTTCCTGTATGCGCCATCCCTCTCCCCACTCAGTGGCGGGACGGGTGCGGCACGGGGACCTACGGCGTAGTAAGTCGGTAGGGCGGCGGACGCCCAACCCCACAAGCCTACGGCATGCGGGCAGGGCGGTCCGCCGACCTGATGCTTACCGAGAGCGTCTGGAATACCTCAACACCCAAAGGGCGTGGGGTCTACCAGGAGCTCTTGGTCACGCCCGGCAGCTCGCCACGGTGAGCCATCTCACGGAGGCACACGCGGCAGAGGCCGAACTTGCGGTACACGGAGTGGGGGCGACCGCAGCGCTGGCAGCGGGTGTACGCACGCACACCGAACTTGGGCTTACGGGCAGCCTTCGCGATGAGAGCCTTCTTCGCCATCTCGCTTACGCCTCCTTGAAGGGGAAGCCGAGGTGACGAAGGAGCGCGCGGCCCTCAGCGTCGTTGGTCGCCGTGGTGACCACGGTGATGTCCATACCCCGGGTACGGTCGATCTTGTCCTGGTCGATCTCGTGGAACATGACCTGCTCCGTGAGACCGAAGGTGTAGTTGCCACGGCCGTCGAACTGCTTCGGCGACAGACCGCGGAAGTCACGGATACGCGGCAGCGCGAGCGACAGCGTACGGTCCAGGAACTCCCACATGCGGTCACCGCGGAGGGTGACGTGGCAGCCGATCGGCTGACCCTCACGCAGCTTGAACTGCGCGATGGACTTGCGGGCCTTCGTGACGGCCGGCTTCTGGCCGGTGATCGTCGTCAGGTCGCGGATGGCACCGTCGATCAGCTTCGAGTCACGGGCGGCGTCGCCGACACCCATGTTCACGACGATCTTGACGAGGCCGGGGATCTGCATGACGTTCTCGTAGGAGAACTCCTCACGCAGCTTGCCCGCGATCTCCTCGCGGTACTTCGTCTTCAGACGCGGAGTGGTAGCCATCAGATGTCCTCACCCGTGCGCTTGGCAACGCGGATCTTGTTGCCTTCGTCGTCGAAGCGGTAACCGACGCGGGTGACGACCTTCTTGCCGTCCTTCTCCACGACCAGCTGCACGTTCGAGACGTGCACGGGGGCCTCGGTGATCACGATGCCGCCCGCCTGGTTCTGGCCGGCCTTGGTGTGCTTCTTGACCCGGTTGACACCCTCGACCAGGACACGGTTCTCGGCGGGGAAGGCGACGATGACCTTGCCCTGCTTGCCCTTGTCCTTACCGGTGATGACCTGGACCAGGTCGCCCTTCTTGATCTTCATGCTTACAGCACCTCCGGCGCGAGCGAGATGATCTTCATGAACTTCTTCTCGCGCAGCTCACGGCCGACGGGGCCGAAGATACGGGTGCCGCGAGGGTCGCCGTCGTTCTTCAGAATGACGGCGGCGTTCTCGTCGAAGCGGATGTACGAGCCGTCCTGGCGGCGGCGCTCCTTGACGGTGCGAACGATGACCGCCTTGACGACGTCACCCTTCTTCACGTTGCCGCCGGGGATCGCGTCCTTGACGGTGGCGACGATGACGTCACCGATGCCCGCGTAGCGGCGACCGGAGCCACCGAGAACACGGATGCAAAGGATCTCCTTGGCACCAGTGTTGTCGGCGACACGCAGTCGCGACTCCTGCTGGATCACGTCTATCTCCTGTTTGTCTGCCGGTTCCCGGCCGGGGCCTCACCGCGAAGGGCGAGGGCCCCGACCGAGCCTGGCGGAACGAACCTGAAGGGTTACCCCTTCAAGTGCTTACTTGGCCTTCTCGAGGATCTCGACGATGCGCCAGCGCTTGCTCGCCGACAGCGGACGCGTCTCCATGATGAGGACGCGGTCGCCGACGCCGGCAGCGTTCTGCTCGTCGTGCGCCTTGAGCTTGTTCGTACGGCGGATGACCTTGCCGTACAGGGCGTGCTTCACGCGGTCCTCGACGGCGACGACGACGGTCTTGTCCATCTTGTCGCTGACGACCAGACCCTCGCGGGTCTTGCGGAAGCCGCGCTCGGTCTTCTCAGTCACGTTGTTCTCGCTCATCAGGCGCTCTCCACCGTCTCGATACCGAGCTCACGCTCGTGCATCAGGGTGTAGATGCGAGCGATGTCCTTACGGACGGACTTGAGCCGGCCGTTGTTCTCCAGCTGGCCGGTGGCCGCCTGGAAACGGAGCTTGAACAGCTCCTCCTTGGCCTCGCGCAGCTTGGCAACGAGCTCCTCGTTGCCGAGCTCGCGGAGCTCGGACGCCTTGGTTCCCGTCGCCATCACGACTCACCTGCCTCGCGCTTGACGATCCGGCACTTCATCGGCAGCTTGTGGGCCGCACGAGTCAGAGCCTCACGCGCAATCTTTTCATTCGGGTAGGACAGCTCGAACATGACCCGGCCCGGGTGCACGTTCGCGATCCACCACTCCGGGGAACCCTTACCGGAACCCATGCGGGTCTCGGCAGGCTTCTTCGTCAGCGGGCGGTCCGGGTAGATGTTGATCCAGACCTTGCCGCCACGCTTGATGTGGCGGGTCATCGCGATACGAGCCGCCTCGATCTGGCGGTTCGTCACGTAGGCGGGGGTGAGCGCCTGGATGCCGTACTCGCCGAACGAGACCTCAGTACCGCCCTTGGCCATACCGCTGCGCTTCGGGTGGTGCTGCTTGCGGTGCTTGACCCTACGAGGGATCAGCATGTCGGTCAGGCCTCCGTTCCGGTGCTCTCGGCCGGAGCGGCGGCGGGGGCGTCGGCCTTGGGGGCCTCGGCACCAGCAGCCTGCTGCGGCTTGCGGCCACCGCGGCCGCCGCGCTCGCCACCACGGCCACCACGGCCGGCGGGACGGTCGCCAGCGCCGGCACCACGGGCCGGGCGGTTACCCGCACGGGCCGCGGCGTTCTCGGCGCGAACCTCGGCGATGTTCTTGACGTCGCCCTTGTAGATCCAGACCTTCACGCCGATCCGGCCGAAGGTGGTCTTGGCCTCGAAGAAGCCGTAGTCCACGTTCGCGCGCAGGGTGTGCAGCGGCACACGGCCTTCGCGGTAGAACTCGGAGCGGGACATCTCGGCGCCGCCGAGACGGCCACCGCACTGGATCTTGATGCCCTTGGCGCCGGCCTTCATGGTGCCCTGCATGCTCTTGCGCATGGCACGGCGGAAGGAGACGCGGGAGGAGAGCTGCTCGGCGACGGCCTGGGCCACCAGCTGAGCGTCGAGCTCCGGGTTCTTGACCTCGAGGATGTTCAGCTGGACCTGCTTGCCGGTCAGCTTCTCCAGGTCACCGCGGATGCGGTCGGCCTCGGCGCCGCGGCGGCCGATGACGATGCCGGGACGAGCGGTGTGGATGTCCACACGCACGCGGTCACGGGTGCGCTCGATCTCCACCTTCGAGATGCCGGCGCGCTCCATGCCGGACGTCATCATCCGACGGATGGCGACGTCTTCCTTGACGTAGTCCTTGTACAGCTTGTCGGCGTACCAACGCGACTTGAAGTCGGTGGTGATGCCGAGTCGGAACCCGTGCGGGTTTACCTTCTGGCCCATTACCGGGAACCTTCCTTGCTGCTGACGACCACGGTGATGTGGCTGGTCCGCTTGCGGATCCGGTAGGCACGGCCCTGGGCACGCGGACGGAACCGCTTCAGGGTCGGGCCCTCGTCCACGTACGCCTCGCTGATGACCAGCGTGGAGGCGTCCGGGTGGTTGTAGTTGTGTGCGGCGTTGGCAATGGCGCTGTCCAGCACCTTGCCGACCGGCACGCTCGCGGCCTGCGGGGCGAAACGCAGGACCGCCTGAGCCTCCGTGGCATCCATGCCACGGATGAGGTCCACCACGCGGCGGGCCTTCATGGGCGTGACGCGGATGTACCGCGCCTGGGCCCTGGCTTCCATGGTTGTCCCTTCGGTGTAAGTCATAGTCGTAACCACCCCGCCTTTAGCGGCGCTTCGACTTCCGGTCGTCCTTGACGTGGCCGCGGAAGGTGCGAGTCGGCGAGAACTCGCCGAGCTTGTGGCCGACCATCGACTCGGTGACGAACACCGGGACGTGGGTCTTGCCGTTGTGCACCGCGATGGTGTGACCCAGCATGCTGGGGATGATCATCGAGCGACGGGACCAGGTCTTGATGACGTTCTTGGTGCCGGCTTCGTTCTGGACGTCCACCTTCTTTACGAGGTGGTCGTCGACGAAGGGCCCCTTCTTGAGACTGCGCGGCATCTAAACCCGCTCCTAGCGCTTCTTGTTCGTCTTGCGGCGGCGGACGATGTACTTGCTCGAAGCCTTCTTCGGCGAGCGAGTACGACCCTCCTTCTGACCCCACGGGGAGACCGGGTGGCGACCACCACTGGTCTTGCCCTCACCACCACCGTGCGGGTGGTCAACCGGGTTCATCGCGACACCGCGGACGGTCGGGCGGACGCCCTTCCAGCGCATGCGGCCGGCCTTGCCCCAGTTGATGTTCGACTGCTCGGCGTTGCCGACCTCGCCGACCGTGGCGCGGCAGCGGGCGTCGACGAGACGGATCTCGCCGGACGGCATGCGGAGGTGGGCCATGACGCCCTCCTTCGCGAGCAGCTGCACGGAGGCACCCGCGGAGCGGGCGAACTTCGCACCGCCGCCGGGACGCAGCTCGATGGCGTGGATGGTCGTACCGACCGGGATGTTGCGCAGCGCGAGGTTGTTGCCCGGCTTGATGTCGGCCGTGGGGCCGTTCTCGATCCGGTCACCCTGCTGCAGGCCGCGCGGCGCGATGATGTAGCGCTTCTCGCCGTCGGCGTAGTGCAGCAGCGCGATACGCGCGGTGCGGTTGGGGTCGTACTCGATGTGCGCGACCTTGGCCGGCACGCCGTCCTTGTCGTGACGACGGAAGTCGATCACGCGGTAGGCGCGCTTGTGGCCACCACCCTGGTGGCGAACGGTCACACGACCGGTGTTGTTACGGCCGCCCTTGCTGTGCAGGGGGCGGACCAGCGACTTCTCCGGCGTGGACCGCGTGATCTCGACAAAGTCGGCGACGCTGGAGCCGCGACGGCCCGGGGTCGTCGGCTTGTACTTGCGGATACCCATTTCTCAGTCCTCGTCCGATTCCGGACGACTAGACCTCCGTCAGGAGGTCTGGCCGCCGAAGATGTCGATACGGTTGCCCTCGGCAAGGGTCACGATGGCGCGCTTGGTGTTGGCGCGCTTGCCGAAACCGGTCTTGGTGCGCTTGCGCTTACCCTGACGGTTGATCGTGTTGACCCCGGTGACCTTGACCGAGAAGACCGCCTCGACGGCCTGCTTGATCTGGGTCTTGTTGGCGCCGGGCGCGACGATGAACGTGTACTTGTTCTCGTCCAGCAGCGCGTAGCTCTTCTCCGAGACGACCGGCTTGATCAGCAGGTCGCGCGGGTCGGAGAAGGTCTTGCTGGTAACGGTCGCCTCAGACATCAGGCGTCGCTCCCTTCGGTCTCGTCGGCCTTGGGGCCAGACACGAAGGACTCGAGCGCGGCCTGGGTGAAGACCACGTCGTCAGAGACGATCACGTCGTACGTGTTCAGCTGGCCCGGCTCCAGGATGTGAACCTGGGGCAGGTTGCGGGCGGACAGCCACGCGGCCTCGTCGGCACGCTCGACGACCAGGAGCAGGTTCTTGCGCTCCGAGATCTTGCCGAACAGCGTCTTGGCGGCCTTCGTGGAGGCGGCACCCTCGACCACGCCGGTGACGACGTGGATGCGGGAGTGACGCGCACGGTCCGAGAGGGCACCGCGGAGGGCGGCGACCTTCATCTTCTTGGGGGTCCGCTGCGAGTAGTCACGCGGCTGCGGGCCGTGGACGACGCCACCGCCGGCGAACTGCGGAGCGCGGGTCGAACCCTGACGGGCGCGGCCGGTGCCCTTCTGGCGGTAAGGCTTCTTGCCACCACCACGGACTTCGCCACGGGTCTTGGTCTTGTGCGTGCCCTGACGGGCAGCGGCCAGCTGGGCGACGACGACCTGGTGGATCAGCGGAACGCTGGTCTTCGCGTCGAAGATCTCCGCGGGGAGCTCGACGGTACCGGCCTTGTCGCCTGCCGGCGAAAGGATGTCAATGGTGCTCATTAACCTCAAGCCCCCTTGGCCGCGGTACGGACCAGGACGAGGCCGCCGTTCGGACCGGGAACTGCGCCCTTGATGAGGAGCAGACCCTTCTCCGCGTCTACCGCGTGGATGGTCAGGTTCTGGGTGGTGACGCGCTCGTTACCCATGCGACCGGCCATGCGCATGCCCTTGAAGACACGCCCAGGGGTGGCGCAGCCACCGATCGAACCGGGGGAGCGGTGCTTGCGCTGCACACCGTGACCGGCGCCGAGGCCCCGGAAGTTGTGCCGCTTCATGACACCGGCGAAGCCCTTGCCCTTGCTGTTGCCCGTGACGTCGACCTTGACGCCGGACTCGAACACCTCAGCAGTGATCTCCTGGCCGAGCGTGTACTCGCTGGCGTCGGAGGTGCGGAGCTCCACCAGGTGGCGGCGGGGGGTGACGTCGGCCTTGGCGAAGTGGCCCTTGAGGGGCTTGTTCACCTTGCGCGGGTCGATCTCGCCGAAGGCGATCTGGACCGACTCGTAGCCGTCGATGTCGTTCGTACGGACCTGGGTAACGACGCAGGGTCCGGCCTTGACCACGGTGACCGGGACGACACGGTTGTTCTCGTCCCAGACCTGGGTCATGCCGAGCTTCTCGCCCAGGACGCCCTTGATCTGCTTTGCCATCTTCTCGACGCCTCTCAGAGCTTGATCTCGATGTCGACGCCGGCCGGAAGGTCCAGGCGCATCAGCGAGTCAACGGTCTTGGGCGTCGGGTCGAGGATGTCGATCAGGCGCTTGTGCGTGCGCATCTCGAAGTGCTCGCGCGAGTCCTTGTACTTGTGCGGCGACTTGATGACGCAGTACACGTTCTTCTCAGTGGGCAGCGGCACCGGGCCCGCGACCGACGCACCAGTGCGGGTCACCGTCTCGACGATCTTCTTCGCCGAGGAGTCGATGACCTCGTGGTCGTAGGCCTTGAGCCGGATGCGGATCTTCTGTCCCGCCATGGCTACTCCGTAGTCCTGTCTGTGTGGAAACGCTCTGGCCCTCGGTCGGCCGCGGGACGGATCCCGCCGCTTCTCTCCGACCCACGCGGTCGGGCGTGTCGCACTCCCTCTACAGAAAATTCCCATACGGAAATTCCCTCGTCCAAGGGGGTGCGGTCCCTGAGACCGCGTATCGGGGGAGAAACACCCACCGAGTGCCTGGTGGGCACCGTGCTGACACTTCCCAGAAGATTCCCGTACGTCCGTCCCCATTGCTGCCCCGAGGGGCAGATTAAGGACGACGAGTACTGTGGGACTCGCTTCCGGTCCTCCCGGCGGGAGGCGCGCAGCATCGGCACTCAGCCGAGCAACTTGAGTAGTCTGCCATACGAGGCACGTACCTGGCCAATCGGGCCGAAGAGAATACCCCGCCACGCTGAGTGGTCAAACCGCGGCGCGCGGCGCGCGGCGGGGCCCTCCCCCGGTCAGGAGCGGGTCGCCGTTCCGCAGCCCTTCGCGCCGCTGATGTCCCGGCTCCGGTCGTACGGGTCCACCGCGGGCCCCGTCTGCTGCGGGCCCGCGGCGGCGTCCGCGGGGAACTGCGGGTGGAGGAAGCCGTCGGCCGTCTCGCACTCGACGTTCGACCATTCGGAGTGGTGGGCGCGCAGCTGGAGACGGCCCGGGGTGGTGTCCCAGCGCGCGGGGTCCAGTACGGCCAGGGTGACCTGCCGGCGCACGATGGTCCGCTGTACGTCGCTGCCGCCCTGGGCCCGGGTCACCGGGTGCACGAAGGTGTAGTCCGCGACCACGAGCAGCTCCCCGGCCTCCCCCGGCTCGGCGCGCATGCTGCCGCGCACCTTGACGATCCCGCCGACCGGCCTGACCCGGGCCGGGTCGAAGCGGGTGAAGAAGGTCACCGGGGTGTCCTGGGCGGTGGGCGTGCTCAGGTGCCGGTCCACGTCCTTCATCAGGTCCGGCTGGCGCGGGTCGAGCAGCGCGATCGCCGCCGCGGGCCGCTCCCCGCGCAGGGTGGCCGGGTCCAGGTTGGCCGCGACCAGGTACTGCCGGGCCTTCTGGAGGGCGTCTCCGACCTGCTCGGCGGACATCCCGGCGACGGGCGCCGCCGCGGGCAGTTCGATGCCGGCGGCGTTGTCGGCCCACTGCAGGGCCGGGGAGCCGCGGAAGGGCTCGGCCAGGGTCGGCCGGTCGGGGGCCAGGGAGGGCGGGGGCCCGGCCGGCCGCCCGGGCTCGGCGGGCAGCGGCGCCGCGCTCCGGGCCTCCTGGCGGGCCTCCCCCTCCCCGGTGATCCGGTCGATCACCAGCTCGGGGCGTACGGCTATCAGCGCCAGCCCCGCGATGGCCGCGACGGCCAGCACCGCCTTGAGCCGTCCCGGGCCCCGGCGCGGCCGCGCGGTGGGAGCGGTGCGCCAGCCCGGCGGTTCCTGGCCCTGGGTGGCGTGCAGCCGCTCGGTGACCATCCGGGCCCGCGCGGAGGGCTCCTGCGGCGCCCCGCCGGCTCCGGCCGCGGCCTGCTCCTGGAACCGGGCCCACTCCTCGTCGGAGATGCCCGGCCCGCTGTTGTCCCTGTCGTTCGCCATGATCGCGAGTCCTCGCCTTCGGTTCGCCGTGGATGCCGTGGGTGCGGTGGGTGCGGGGGATGCGGTAGGCGCCGTCCGCGAGCGCGAGAGGCCCCGCACTCCTCGTGTGCGGGGCCCCTCGGCTGTGGGAACGGCTACCGGTTCAGGAGCTGAAGTAGCCCGTGATGTCCGCGATGAGATCCACGGAACCGGAGTTGTTGAAGAAGCTGACCTTGCCGTCCACGACCGGGACGACCACCAGGTTGGGGATCGTGAGGCCGCGGGTGAAGTTCAGGTTCGACGCGCTCGTGCGGGTGGTGCCGCTCGGGTAGACCGAGACGAAGCTCGACTCGGTCGGGTTGGTCGCGGTCACGTTGAGCACCACGGCCTTGACCCCGGTGGCCGGGATGCCGCCGACGCCCGCCACGGGCAGGGTGACCACGCCGCCGCCGGTGACCGGGCCCTGGCGGACGCCGAGGCCGGTGCGGGTGTCCATCAGGCGCTTCGGGCCGAAGTTCGCCTGGAGGGCGCCCTCGGGGCTGTCCGAGAAGTAGCCGGTGATGTCGGCGATCAGGTCGACGCTGCCCTGGTTGTTGTAGAAGCTGACCTTCCCGTCCACGACCGGGACGACCACCAGGTTGGGGACGGTCTGGCCGGGGGTGAAGTTCAGGTTCGAGGCGCTGGAGCGGGTGGTGCCGCTCGGGTACACCGAGACGAAGCTGGGCTGCGTCGGGTTGGTCGCGGTCACGTTGAGGACCACGGCCTTGACCCCGGTGGCCGGGATGCCGTCGACGCCGGCGACCGGCAGGGTGACGACGCCGCCCGTACCGACCGCGCCGGCCGGGACGCCGGTGCCCGTACGGGTGTCCATCAGGCGCTTCGGGCCGAAGTTGGTCTGCGTGGCGCCGTCACCGGTGGAGGTGAAGTAGCCGGTGATGTCGGCGATCAGGTCGACGTTGCCCTGGTTGTTGTAGAAGCTGACCTTCCCGTCGAAGACCGGCACGACCACCAGGTTGGGGATGGTGCGGCCCGGGGTGAAGTTCAGGTTCGAGGCGCTGGAGCGGGTGGTGCCGCTCGGGTACACCGAGACGAAGCTGGGCTCGGTCGGGTTGGTCGCGGTCACGTTCAGCACGACCGCGGTGGGCGTGCCGCCTGTGGCGGCGGCCACCGGGAGGGTGACGACCTTGCCGGCGCCGACCGGACCGGCAGCGACGCCGAGGCCGGTACGGGTGTCCATCAGGCGCTTCGGGGTCAGCGGGACGAACTTCGCGCCCTTGACCTCCGCGGCCACGGTCACCGCGAGGGCGGTGGAGACCTTGCCGTTCGCGGCGGTGGCGCGGACCTGGACCTGGTGGCCGCCGTCGGTCAGCGCCGCCGAGGCCCGGCGGGCCGCGCCGTCGGTGACGGCCACGGACTCGCCGTCGACGATCAGCTCGAACTTGCTGATCCGGTTGCTGGGCGTGCTGGTGGTCCAGTCGACCGTCAGGTACGCGCCGCTCGGCAGGGTGGCGCCCGGCGCGGCCGGCGCCCCGTTCACCGAGGCGATCTTCAGCTGGGCCGCGGGGCCGGTGCCGCGGAGCGCTTCCAGCTGCGGGTACAGCGAGTTGCCCGGGCACTGGGTGTTGAAGCCGTCCCGGTGGCCCGAGAGCTGCTTGAACTCGTAGGTCTGGCCCTTGGTGAAGCTCTTGCCCATGAAGTTGGTCTGGTTGTCGCCCGCGGTCAGCGTGGTGGTGCCGGCCAGGTCGCCGTCGTACTGGCCCAGCTTGTACGCCGCGATACGGGAGATGCCGTCCAGGGCCGCGGCCGAGGCGCCCGCGGAGGTGTAGTCGCCGAGGACGGAGACGCTGGTCGACTCGGAGTTCCAGCCGTAGGTGTGCGCGCCCATGACGGGCTGGTCCATACCGCCCTGGCGGCCCTCGAAGAGGTTGCCGCACTTGTCGACGAGGAAGTTGTAGCCGAGGTCACGCCAGCCGTTGGTCTTCACGTGGTAGACGTGCAGACCGCGGACGATGGCCGCGGACTCGGAGCACTCGTACGGGGCGGTGGCCGCCGTGTGGTGCACGAACACGGCCTTGATCTTGCCGGCGGGCAGGTAGACCGGGCCCTCGTCGTTCAGGGACTCGTCGGCGCCCCACTGCACGCGGGAGACCACGTCCGGCCGCGGGGCCGTCGAGGCCGGTCCCGGCGTCGGCGGCACGGGGTCGGCGGCGGGCAGCGCGACGGCGGCCGGGCCGAGGCCCAGGTCGCTCTTCTTCTTCGCCTTCGCGGCCCCGGCGCCCGGGTCGACGAGGTTCAGCTCCATGCCGGCGGGCAGCTCGGCACCGCCGCCGCCGATGACGCGTACCTCGGCGCCGTCGGACGGGCCGACCCACACCGGCTCGGTGGCGCCGCGCAGGCCGGGGCGCTTGCCGTCGAGGCCGGGCTCGGCCTGCTCCAGCACGACCCACTTCGACCACTTGCCGCTGTCGGCGTCCCGGGTGCGGGCCTCGATCCGGCCCTTCACCTCGGCCTCCGGATCGCTCCAGGAGACGCCGAGCAGCCCGAACGGCTCGGTGCCCTGCTGGGAGAGCACGGCCTCTCCCCTGCCCTTCGGCTTGAGGGCGAGCTTGTGCAGCTCCCCCTCGACCGGACCCTTCTCCCGGGCGCGGGCGCTGTACGGCGACGCCTCGCCCCCGTCGGCTGCGCCGGTGCCGTTCGCGACACCCTGGATGCCGAGCACCGCCACGACGCCGAGCGCGGCGGCAAGAGCCGTACCGCGCACACGACCTATCTTCAAGATTTCCCCAACCCCTGTGTTCATCACGCCAGGTGCGACCACTGGCCAGGGGGATCCTACTGGCCGGGAACGACAGCGATCGCGTGGCGGCAGGGGGGCCGGGGGCTATTCCACCGACTTGTCCTTGAAGGGGGCCTTGCGGCCGCAGATCGCGGGCCATTCCTTGGCCACGATGTTGGCGCACCAGATCTCGCCGTCGTCCTTGAACTGCTTCCAGCGCTTGACCTGGAGGTCGTCGCAGTCCTTGTTCGGCGCGTAGCGGGGGCACGTGCCGTTGGGCAGCTTGATGTTGTGGGCGCGCCAGGCGTCGAGGCCCATGAGGTTGGTGTCCTCGTGCGTCGGCATGTAGCGGTTGGCCGACCAGGAGGCCCCCATGGTCGCGAACAGCGCGACCGCGCACACCATGCCGGCCGAGAGCTGACGTACCGTCCGGCGCGGAACGACCCGCGCCGAGGGCTCCGCGGAGGCCGGGCGCAGGGTCCGCTCGGCCCAGCCCGAGCCGCGCTGCACCGCCATCATCACGCCGAGGACGGCCAGGATCATCAGGGCGTACATGATGATCCAGGTGGTCCGGGGGAAGAGCTGGACGGCCTTGTCGTGCTCCATGTGCGAGGCGAACCAGAAGCGGGCCAGCCAGGCGCCCGCGAGGACCGCCGCGGCGGTGCGGACCATGAGGTTGCGCAGCCCGAGGCCGATGCCGAGGCCGACGCCGAGGATCAGCAGCAGGGCGAAGCCGGTCTGTCCGGCCATCTCCCCGGAGACCGGCCACTGGTAGTACTTGATGTAGCCCGTGCGGTCGGAGAGCCAGCCCAGGACATAGGCCGGGTCCGCGTACACGCCGAGGTAGGCGTACCGGTCCGGGGTCTGCGCGCCGAGCCGCACCATCTGGTAGAGCAGCGGGGCGCCGATGATGCCGGCCGTGACCAGCACGGAGCCGACGAAGAGCGCCGCCCGCTTCACCGCGGGGGCCCCGGCCCGCCAGGGGAACAGGAACAGGAAGAGCACGGCCGCGCCGGGCGCGGCCCAGACGAACCAGCCCGAGTACCAGAGGAAGAGGGCGCCGAAGACGGCGCCGAGGCCCGCCCCGCGCAGCACCAGGGACTTCGGGGTGCGCCCGGCCGAGCGGCGCAGTTCGCGGAAGCAGTACCCGAGCAGCGGCAGCAGCACGATCATCACGACGTGGCTGTACGGACGGACGGGGTCGAGGAAGAGCACGGCCGCCGGGGCGGCGATCAGCAGCGCCCAGAAGGGCCGCAGCAGCAGCCGCCAGGACAGGTAGGCCATCGGGCCGACCAGGGCGCTGCAGATGATCTGGAGGTCGTGCAGGGCGAAGCCGGAGCTGCCGAGGCCGTCGTAGCGGACCTTGGCCCACAGGGCGATCAGGGCCGGGAAGGCGGGCGGGTAGATACCGGAGACGCCCTCGCCCGTCAGGAAGGAGTTGGCCATCTCCACCAGGACGCTCGGGTCGCCCTCCTGCCCGCCGAGCGGGTGCGGGGTGCCGCGCAGCGCGACGACGACGCCGCCCGCCACCACACCGGTGACCAGGCCCGCGAGGGCGGCGCAGACCAGCCGCTTGACCAGCTCGTGGCGGTGGGCCGGGCCGCGGTAGGCGGTGTAGAGCAGCAGGCCGAGCAGCGGGAGCCCGAGGAGGGCCGCGAAGAGCTGGAGCCGGGCGAGGCCGCTGACCTGGCCGATGCGGTTCATCGGGTTGACCCCGATGTGGCGGCTCAGCAGCGTGAACCCGAGGGCCGCCACCACGCTGACCAGGACCTCGGCCAGGATCCGCACCCACCGGCGGGAGAGCCACCCCCGGCTCCGTGCGGCGGTCGGGCTGTTCGTGCCCGGGGCCGGTTCGGAGGGCTGCCGCGCCGGGACGCGGGCCCCGCCGACCTCCTCGGGGGCCAGGTGTGTCATCTCGGTCCGTTCCGTGGTGGGGCGGTGTCGGTGTCGGTCAGTTCTGGCCGGAGGTGAAGGCGTGCTTCGCCAGGGTGCGCGCGCCGGCCTTGTTGCCGCTGCGCAGGGCGCCGGGGAGCATCGTCAGGGCGTGCAGCCGGGAGGCGCTGTGGAAGCGGGCCGCGCGGGCCGCCCTGGGCCAGCCGCGGGCGTCCATGCGGGCGGCGACGGCGGAGAAGTACCGCTCGGCCTCGGCGAAGCGGGTGCCCGAGAACGCCTGGACGGAGGACTCGCTGACGGCGTGCCGGCGGTACTGGAAGACGGTGGCGGAGTTGTCGACGACCATCTCCTCCCCCGCTTCGAGCAGGTCGACCACGAGCGCGAGGTCCTGGATCACCGAGTAGTCGTCGCGGAAGTTCACCGCGCGCAGTGCCTCGCCGCGCCAGGCGATGGAGGGGAAGTAGAGCCAGTTGCCGCGCAGCACGCTGGCGGCCAGCTCCTCCCCGCCCATCAGGCGGCGGCCCTTGACCTGGGGTGCGTAGAGCCGCTTCTTGGTGTTGTCGGCGAGGCCGGCCGTGACCTGGCCGGCGCCGTCGATGACCTCGACCCCGGGCTGGACCATGCCGATGCCCGGCCGCTCGGCGACGAGGGCGCGGACGGTCTCCAGGTAGTGCGGGTGCAGCAGGTCGTCGCAGCCCATGATGACCACGTGGTCGGCCTCGGAGAGCCGCACGCACTTCTGGAAGTTCTTGGTGATGCCGAGGTTCCGCTCGTTGCGCGTGTAGTGCACGCGGTCGTCGCCGAGCTGCTCGAACCAGCCGGGTACCTCGGGCTCCTTGCCGTCGTCGATGACGACGAGGCGGAAGTCCGGGTCGGTCTGCGCCAGTACGCTGCGGACCGCGTCCTGCATCAGCCGCACGTCCCCGTAGTAGGGGAGCATGAAGTCGAAGGTCACCATGGGGGTCAGGCCCTCACGGAGCCGGAGCCGGAGCCGGAGCCGGCATCCGCCTTGTCTGTGGTCGCCCCGGGCTCCGCGGCGGGGGCCGGGAGTTCGGCGTTCAGGCGCTCGTCGTTGTGCCGGACGCCCTCGTTGATGGCCACGGTCCGGGCCAGGTCGGTGATCTTCTTCTCCAGCGAGCGGAACCGCAGGAAGGTGTTGAGCGTGAGGAAGCCCATCGCGAGGACCATCACGTAGAGCACGAGGTCGGTGCCGCGGCCCACGCCGAGCTGGTGGGCGAGCCAGGTGACGTCGGTCGGGCGGAGCACCGCGTACACGTTGACGACGACGAACAGCGAGAAGGCGATGCGCTTCCAGGCGCGGTTCTTCGCCTGGCTCCACGTGCGGATGAAGACCAGCGCCATCGACACGGAGCCGACGATCAGGACGAGCTGGATCCAGAAGTACTTCATCGACGCCCACGCTCCCGCAGCGAAATGTCAAAGATGATGTTCACGCCGTTGATGAGGGACTGGCCCTTGGAGCGCGAGTATTCGGTGTAGAGGATGTCCACCGGGACCTCGGTGACGCGCAGGTCGGAGCCCGCCAGGAAACCGACGAGCTCGGAGGCGTGCGCCATGCCGTTCATGGTGATGTTCAGCTGCTCGGCGGCCTTGCGGCTCAGCACGCGCAGACCGTTGTGCGCGTCGGTGAGCTTGAGCTTGCGGGCGGTGGGGCTGACGGCGGCGGCCGTGCGCAGCACGACCTGCTTGATCCACGGCACCTGGCCGTTCTGCTCGATGAAGCGCGAGCCGAGCACCACGTCGGCCTCGTCGCGCCGCAGGACGCCGACCATCGTCTCGACGTCCTTGGTCTGGTGCTGGCCGTCGGCGTCGAAGGTGGCGAAATAGCGGGAACCGGGCTGGGCGAGCGCGTACTTGAGACCGGTCTGGAGGGCCGCGCCCTGGCCGAGGTTGACCGGGTGGCGGACCAGGTGGGCGCCCGTGGTCGCGACGTGGGCGGCAGAGTCGTCGGTGCTGCCGTCGTCGACGACGACGATGTTGGGGAACGTCTTGCGGGCCCCCTCGACCACCTCGGCGATCACCTGGCCCTCGTTATAGGCCGGTATGACCAGCCAGACATCGTCGTATTGGGACACGGTAGCTCCAGCGGAATGTGGCACGTACGAGTGCTCGGTGATCGGTGTGACGTCTTGGGGCGGCATGTTCACTTCCCGACGGCGCCCACGCCCGGGCCGCTCGCCACGGCCGGCTGCCGGGATGTTCCGCCGGCCGCGGCCGTGGCTCCGGGGAAGCTCAGCCTGAGGGACGCCAGCATAGCGAGCACGGTTGCGGTCGACCCCAGCGCGTAGGCGACGATCACACGCACGGACACCTCGCCCGGCAGCGCGGTGACGCCCACCAGGACGGCGGTTCCGGCGGCCCAGCTGAGCAGTTGCAGATGGTGCCGCTCGAACACCATCAGCGCCTGGCCGAGGACCATCGCGAACATGTACGCCACCGTGCCGGCGGACATCAGGAAGAAGTCGAAGCGGCCCAGCACCGGGTCCTGCACCCCGAACAGCACCTCGATCAGCCAGGGGCCGAGGGCCGTGGCCGGCACCCCGCCGAGCAGGCCGAGCGCGCCGACGACCAGGGCGATCCGGCGCAGCATGGCCCAGAAGGCGGCCCGGTCCCCGGCGGTGAAGGCGGCGGTCAGCCCGCTGAGCAGCGATGCCTGGAGCGAGCCGAAGACGAACAGCGGTACGCGGGCCAGCACCAGGGCGCTCATCAGCGCGGCGATCAGCGCGCTGTCGGCCGGGGCCAGCAGCTTGGTGCTCATCACGGCCGCGTTCACGACGAGTTGGGAGAGCAGGGTGGCGCAGACCAGCAGGCCGAGCCCGCCGCACAGCTCCCGCCAGGCGATCGGTTCGCCGGGGCCCGCGGCGCGCAGCAGCGCGGGCAGCGTGACCAGGGTCGCGACGACGGGCGCGAAGGCGAGGACGAGGCTGAACGCCAGCGCCGAGTGCAGCCCGGCCACGGCGCAGCCGAAGGCGAGCACGATGCGCAGCCCGCCGTCGACGGCGAGCTGGGTGCCGTACGCGCCGAACCGGCCCAGGCCGGCCAGCACCCCGCGGGTGAGATAGCAGACGGCCATGCCGGTGAAGGCACCGCCGAGCGCGGCGACCAGGCCGCGGTCGCCCTGGAAGAGCAGGTCCGCGATCGGCCCGGCGGCGGCCACCAGCACCAGCAGGGTGGTGCCGAGGACGCCCGCGGTGAGCAGCGTGGCCCGGCGCAGCACCGGGGCGGCGCCCTGGCCCAGGACCGCGCGGGCGGAGACGAGCCGGGTGAGCTCCTGCTCCAGGGGGAAGAAGATGCCGATGCCGAGGGACATCACGATCGTCCACAGCACCGAGACGCTGGCGTAGCCCGCCTCGGACAGGCTGTGCCCGGCCACGCCCAGGTGCACGTACGAGGCCGCGCCCAGCACGACGGTGCCGCCGGCCACCGCTACGGTACCCGGCGGCAGCGCCGCGCTCGCCTTGTTCAGCAGGGCCTTCATCCCGCTCGGCCGTCCCGGGCCCGCTCGGCCAGGGCCGTGAAGCCCGGGGTGGCGACGGCCTCGGCCAGCTGCTCGCGCCAGTCGGCGAGCGGGGCGAGGCCCGCCGCGGCCCAGCGGCCGTGCGCGAGCACGCTGAACGCGGGCCGGGCGGCCGGGCGGACGAACGCCTCGGAGGTGGTGGGGCGGATCCGCTCGGGGTCCAGGCCGCTCAGCCGGTAGGTCTCCTGGGCCAGCCCCCGCCAGGTGGTCCGGCCGCTCGCGGTGCCGTGGTAGACCCCGGCGGGCGCGGTGCCGGCCAGCGCGGCCAGGCCGAGCGCGACCAGGTGGCGGGCGAGGGCCAGGGACCAGGTGGGCTGGCCGTGCTGGTCGTCGACGACGTCGAGGGTGTCGCGCTGGGCGGCGAGCTTGAGCATGGTGGCCACGAAGTTCGCCCCGTGCTCGCCGTACAGCCAGGCGGTCCGTACGACGTAGCCGTCCTGCGGGAGCAGTTCGGCGACGGCGCGCTCGCCCGCCAGCTTGGAGCGCCCGTAGGCGTTGACCGGGCCGGTCGCGGCGTCCTCGGCGTACGGCTCGGTGGCGTCGCCGGGGAGCACGTAGTCGGTGGAGACGTGGATCAGCCGGGCCCCCGCACCGGCGCAGGCCGCGGCGAGAACCCGTACGCCGTCGCCGTTGACGGCGGTGGCCGCGTCCTCGGCGGTCTCGGCGCCGTCGACGTCGGTCCACGCGGCGCAGTTGACGACCACGGCCGCGCCCTCGACCGCGGCGCGCACGGCCTCGGGGTCCGTGATGTCGAGGTCGGCGCGGCGCAGGCCGGCGGCCTCGATCCCGGCGCGCTCCAGGACGGCCAGGACGTCCTGGCCGAGCATCCCGGCGGCCCCGGTGACGAGCCAGCGTCCGGCGGACGGGTCGGTGCTCACTTCTGCAGCGCCGCCTTCGCCTTGAGCGGCTCCCACCAGGCGCGGTTCTCGCGGTACCAGTCGATGGTGGCCTTGATGCCGTCCTCGAAGGTGACCTGCGGGACGTAGCCCAGCTCGGAGCCGATCTTGCTGATGTCGATGGAGTAGCGCAGGTCGTGGCCCTTGCGGTCCTCGACGTGCTCGACCATGTCCCAGCCGAGGCCCGCGGCCTCCAGCAGGACGCCGGTCAGCTCCTTGTTGGTGAGCTCGGTGCCGCCGCCGATGTTGTAGACCTCGCCGGCCCGGCCCTTGCGCATGGCCAGGTCGATGCCGCGGCAGTGGTCGGAGACGTGCAGCCAGTCGCGGACGTTGCCGCCGTTGCCGTACAGCGGGACCTTCCTGCCGTCCATCAGGTTGGAGACGAACAGCGGGATGACCTTCTCCGGGAACTGGTAGTGCCCGTAGTTGTTGGAGCAGCGCGTGACCACCACGTCCATGCCGTGCGTGCGGGCGTAGGCCAGCGCCAGCAGGTCGGACGATGCCTTGGAGGCGGAGTAGGGGGAGTTCGGCACCAGCGGCCACTCCTCCGTCCAGGAGCCCTCGGTGATCGAGCCGTAGACCTCGTCGGTGGAGATGTGCACGAAGCGGCCGACGCCGTGCTTGCGGGCGGCGTCCAGCAGCACCTGCGTACCGACGACGTTCGTCATGACGAACGGGCCGGCGCCGGCGATCGAGCGGTCCACGTGCGACTCGGCGGCGAAGTGCACGACGACGTCGTGGCCGGGCATGACCCGGTCGACGGCGTCCGCGTCGCAGATGTCGCCCTTGACGAAGGTGTATCCGGAGTGGCTCGCGACCGGCGCGAGGTTCGCCTCGACGCCCGAGTAGGTCAGCTTGTCGAAGACAGTGATCTGCGCCGTGGCATCTGCACCGAGCTGCTGGCGGACGAATTCTGAACCGATGAAGCCGGCGCCGCCGGTCACGAGGATGCGCATAATACGAAGAGTCTAGCGGGCCGCCGAACGTCACATGCCCTGCGCTCGGCTCCCCCACGGCCTCTCGCATAGGGTTCTCCCCATGCGTGGAATCCTCTTGGCCGGTGGCACCGGATCCCGACTCTGGCCGCTGACCCGGGCAGTCTCGAAGCAACTGCTGCCCGTCTTCGACAAGCCGATGATCTACTACCCCCTCTCCACCCTGGTGATGGCGGGTATCAGCGAGATCCTGATCATCACCACCCCGGAAGACCGCGACCAGTTCGAGCGACTGCTCGGCGACGGCTCGCAGTTCGGCCTGCGGCTGGAGTACGCCGTCCAGGAGCGCCCGGAGGGCATCGCCCAGGCGTTCGTCCTCGGCGCCGACTTCATCGGTGACGAGTCCGTCGCGCTCATCCTCGGCGACAACATCTTCCACGGCAGCGGCCTCGGCACGCGTCTCGCCGAGCACACCGGAGCCAAGGGCGGCCGCGTGTTCGCGTACCCCGTGGCCGACCCGACCGCCTACGGCGTCGTGGAGTTCGACGAGAACGGCCAGGCGATATCCATCGAGGAGAAGCCGGCCAGCCCCAAGTCCCGCTACGCGGTGCCCGGTCTGTACTTCTACGACAACCAGGTCGTGGAGATAGCCAAGGGCCTTGAGCCCAGCGCCCGCGGCGAGCTGGAGATCACCGCCGTCAACGACGCCTACCTCCAGGCCGGCGAGCTCAATGTCACCATCCTCGACCGCGGCACCGCCTGGCTCGACACCGGCACCTTCGTGTCGATGGTCCAGGCGTCCGAGTTCGTCCGCGTCATCGAGGAGCGCCAGGGCTTCAAGATCGGCTGCATCGAGGAGGCGGCCTGGCGGGCCGGCCTGATCGACTCCGCCCAGCTGCGCGCCCTCGCCGAACCCCTCGTCAAGAGCGGCTACGGCACCTACCTGATGACCCTCCTCGACGAGGAGGCGGCCAAGTGAAGTTCCGCGAGCTCTCCCTCCAGGGCGTCTTCGAGGTCACCCCGCAGCTGCACGGCGACCCGCGCGGCCTGTTCACCGAGTGGTACCGCTTCGACCGGCTCGCCGAGGTCGTCGGCCACCCGCTGAACCTGGCGCAGGCCAACCTCTCCGTCTCCGCCGCCGGCGTGGTCCGCGGCATCCACTTCGCCGACGTCCCGCGCGGCCAGGCCAAGTACGTGACCTGCGTACGCGGCGCCGTCCTCGACGTCATCGTCGACCTGCGGACCGGCTCCCCCACCTTCGGCCGGTGGGAGGGCGTCCGCCTGGACGACGTCGACCGCCGCGCGGTCTACATCCCCGAGGGCATGGGCCACGGCTTCTGCGCGCTGACGGACGACGCGACGCTGTCGTACCTCTGCTCGGAGACGTACAACCCGACCGGTGAGCACTCCGTCCACCCGCTCGACCCCGACCTCGGCATCGAGTGGCCGGCCGAGGTGCCGCAGCTGTCCGCCCGCGACGAGGCCGCGCCCTCGCTGGCCGACGCCCTGGCGACCGGTCTGCTGCCGTCCTACGCCGCCTGCGTGGAGTTCACCGAGTCCCTGCGCGTGAGCTGACCCGCCCCCGCCGCCGTACGAGAAGGGCCGCACCCCCCGCCCGGGGGTGCGGCCCTTCTCGCGTATCCGGGAGGCGCCGGGCACGCGAGAGGGCCCCGCCCCACCGCCGAAGCGATGGGCCGGGGCCCTCCGGTACAAACAGGTGCTCGCGGAACGAGCTACCGGGTCAGAACACGAATTACTTCGTGATCTTGGTGACCTGGCCGGCGCCCACGGTACGACCACCCTCACGGATGGCGAACTTGAGGCCCTCCTCCATGGCGACCGGCTGGATCAGCGCGACCGACATCTCGGTGTTGTCGCCCGGCATGACCATCTCCGTACCGGCCGGCAGGGTGACGACACCCGTGACGTCCGTGGTACGGAAGTAGAACTGCGGGCGGTAGTTGTTGAAGAACGGGGTGTGACGGCCACCCTCGTCCTTCGACAGGATGTACGCCTGGGCCTCGAACTCGGTGTGCGGGGTGACCGAACCGGGCTTGATGATGACCTGGCCGCGCTCGACGTCCTCGCGCTTGATGCCACGGAGGAGCAGACCGACGTTCTCACCGGCCTGGCCCTCGTCGAGCAGCTTGCGGAACATCTCGATACCGGTGACCGTGGTGGTGGTCTTCTCTTCCTTGATACCGATGATGTCGACGGTCTCGTTGACCTTCAGGACACCACGCTCGATACGGCCGGTGACGACCGTACCGCGACCGGTGATCGTGAAGACGTCCTCGACGGGCATGAGGAACGGCTTCTCGGTGTCACGCGGCGGGGTCGGGATGGCCTCGTCGACGGCGGACATGAGGCCGAGAAGCTTCTCGCCCCACTCCTTGTCGCCCTCGAGGGCCTTCAGCGCGGAGACGCGGACGACCGGCAGGTCGTCGCCCGGGAACTCGTACTCGGAGAGCAGCTCACGGACCTCGAGCTCGACGAGCTCCAGGATCTCCTCGTCGTCCACCATGTCGGCCTTGTTCAGGGCGACAACGATGTAGGGAACGCCGACCTGGCGGGCCAGGAGCACGTGCTCCTTGGTCTGCGGCATCGGGCCGTCGGTGGCGGCGACCACGAGGATGGCGCCGTCCATCTGCGCGGCACCCGTGATCATGTTCTTGATGTAGTCAGCGTGACCCGGGCAGTCGACGTGGGCGTAGTGACGCGCCTCGGTCTGGTACTCGACGTGCGCGATCGAGATGGTGATACCGCGCTGGCGCTCCTCAGGAGCCTTGTCGATCTGGTCGAAGGCCGAGGCCTCGTTCAGGTCCGGGTACGCGTCGTGCAGCACCTTGGTAATGGCGGCCGTGAGGGTCGTCTTACCGTGGTCAATGTGACCGATGGTGCCGATGTTGACGTGCGGCTTAGTCCGCTCGAACTTCGCCTTCGCCACGGGGTCCTCCTGGAGAGTGGTTCTGTACGCCTTACTCATCGGCGCCAGGTGATCTTTGCTGGAAAGCCGGTCCCTCCGGGGCAACGGAGGGTTACTCCCGTTGCCCCAGAGGCTCCGGTGACAAGCCTAAAGCGTGTACTCGGAAGAGTTACTCGCCCTTGGCCTTCGCGATGATCTCCTCGGCGACGTTCCGGGGAACCTCGGCGTAGGAGTCGAACTGCATCGAGTAGCTGGCGCGACCCGAGGTCTTGCTGCGGAGGTCTCCGACGTAGCCGAACATCTCCGAAAGGGGCACGAGGCCCTTGACGATCTTGGCTCCGTGACGGTCCTCCATGGCCTGGATCTGGCCACGGCGGGAGTTGATGTCGCCGATGACGTCACCCATGGACTCCTCCGGCGTGGTGACCTCGACGGCCATCATCGGCTCGAGGAGCACGGGAGAAGCCTTGCGCGCGGCCTCCTTGAACGCCTGCGAACCGGCGATCTTGAAGGCGAGCTCGGAGGAGTCGACCTCGTGGTAGCCACCGTCGAGAAGCGTGACGCGGACGCCCGTCATCTCGTAGCCGGCCAGGATGCCGAACTGCATGGCCTCCTGCGCACCCGCGTCCACCGAAGGGATGTACTCCTTCGGCACACGACCGCCGGTGACCTTGTTCACGAACTCGTACGCCGGGCCGTCGGCCTCGGTGATGGGCTCGATCGCGATCTGCACCTTGGCGAACTGACCGGTACCACCGGTCTGCTTCTTGTGGGTGTAGTCGTGACGCTCGACGGCCTTGCGGATCGTCTCACGGTACGCGACCTGCGGCTTGCCGACGTTGGCCTCGACCTTGAACTCGCGCTTCATACGGTCGACCAGCACCTCGAGGTGCAGCTCGCCCATACCGCCGAGGATGGTCTGGCCCGTCTCCTCGTCCGAGTGAACGTGGAAGGAGGGGTCCTCCTCCGCGAGACGCTGGATGGCGACACCCAGCTTCTCCTGGTCACCCTTGGACTTGGGCTCGATGGCGACCTGGATGACCGGCGCCGGGAAGTCCATGGACTCCAGGATGACCGGCTGCTTGTCGTCGCACAGCGTCTCACCGGTGGTGGTCTGCTTGAGGCCCATGACGGCGACGATGTCGCCGGCGCCCACCGAGGCGATCTCCTCACGCTTGTTCGCGTGCATGCGGTAGATCTTGCCGATGCGCTCCTTCTTGCCCTTGACGGAGTTCAGCACCGCAGTGCCGGCCTCCAGGCGGCCCGAGTACACCCGGACGAAGGTGAGCTTGCCGAGGTGCGGGTCGCTCATGATCTTGAACGCGAGCGCGGCGAGGGGCTCCTCGTCCGACGGCTTGCGCTTCACGGCGATCTCCGCGTCCTTGACGTCGTGGCCCTCGATGGCCTCGATGTCCAGGGGCGACGGCAGGTAGCGGACGACAGCGTCGAGCAGGGGCTGGACGCCCTTGTTCTTGAACGCCGTACCACAGAACACCGCGGTGATCGTGGGCTCGCCCTTGCCCTTGCCGGAGCCGAGGATGATGCGGCGCACGGCCGCGTGCAGCTGCTCCTCGGTGGGCTCTTCGCCCTCGAGGAAGAGCTCCATCATCGCCTCGTCGTTCTCGGCGACCGTCTCCACGAGCTTGGCGCGCCATTCCTCGGCGGCCTCGGTGTGGGTGGCCGGGATGTCGACGACGTCGTACATCTCGCCCTTGGTGGCCTCGGCGGACCAGACGAGCGCCTTCATGCGGACGAGGTCGACGACACCCTGGAAGTCGGCCTCGGCACCGATGGGGAGCTGCATGACGATCGGGACGGCGCCGAGGCGGTCCTTGATCATGTCGACGCAGCGGTGGAACTCGGCACCCGTGCGGTCGAGCTTGTTGACGAAGCAGATGCGCGGGACGCCGTAGCGGTCCGCCTGACGCCAAACGGTCTCGGACTGCGGCTCCACACCGGCGACACCGTCGAACACGGTGACGGCACCGTCGAGGACGCGGAGCGAACGCTCCACCTCGACCGTGAAGTCCACGTGACCCGGGGTGTCGATGATGTTGATGGTGTGGTCGACGTCCTCGAGCGGCCAGTGGCAGGTCGTCGCGGCGGACGTGATGGTGATGCCGCGCTCCTGCTCCTGCTCCATCCAGTCCATCGTGGCAGCGCCGTCGTGGACTTCACCGATCTTGTAAGAGACACCGGTGTAGAACAGGATGCGCTCGGTGGTGGTCGTCTTGCCCGCGTCGATGTGGGCCATGATGCCGATGTTGCGCACCTTGGCCAGGTCAAGCGAAGTGGTAGCCATGTCGGCTCAGTCTTCTCTCGGTCTCGATGTGGGTTGGGACTACCAGCGGTAGTGCGCGAAGGCCTTGTTGGACTCGGCCATCTTGTGGGTGTCCTCGCGCTTCTTGACAGCAGCGCCAAGACCGTTGGAGGCGTCGAGCAGCTCGTTCATGAGGCGCTCGGTCATGGTCTTCTCACGGCGGGCGCGGGAGTAACCCACGAGCCAGCGGAGCGCCAGGGTCGACTGGCGACCCGGCTTGACCTCGACGGGGACCTGGTAGGTCGCGCCACCGACACGGCGGGACTTGACCTCGAGGGACGGCTTGACGTTCTCCAGCGCGCGCTTCAGCGTGATGACCGGGTCGTTGCCGGTCTTCTCGCGGAGGCCCTCCATGGCGCCGTAGACGATGCGCTCGGCGGTGGAGCGCTTGCCGTTCAGGAGGATCTTGTTGATGAGCGAGGTCACCAGAGGAGAGGCGTAGACCGGGTCGATGATGACCGGGCGCTTCGGGGCGGGGCCCTTACGAGGCATTCTTACTTCTCCTTCTTGGCGCCGTAGCGGCTGCGGGCCTGCTTGCGGTTCTTGACAGCCTGGGTGTCAAGCGCACCGCGGATGATCTTGTAACGAACACCCGGCAGGTCCTTCACACGGCCACCACGCACGAGCACGATGGAGTGCTCCTGCAGGTTGTGTCCCTCACCCGGAATGTAAGCGGTGACCTCGATGCCGGAGGTCAGACGCACACGCGCGACCTTACGGAGCGCCGAGTTCGGCTTCTTCGGGGTGGTCGTGAACACACGCGTGCAGACACCACGACGCTGGGGCGAAGCCTCGAGCGCGGGAGTCTTTGTCTTCTCGACCTTGTCCTGCCGGCCCTTACGGACCAGCTGCTGGATCGTAGGCACTACTTCTCCGGTTTCTGTGTGCCGTGTAGTGAAGCTAACCTGGAACTTTGCCGACCCACGCGGTCGGGTGTGTCGGATCCTGCGCACCTTCACCGAGGTGAGGGAGGCGCGGGTTCGCGGTGTGGTCTTCTCGGCTCACCGCGGGTCTAAGCGCACGCGGGAGCCCAGGGCACACCCCAGGCACAAGATGAGAGCGTACCTACCTCACTGAGATAGGTCAAAACAAATGCCCAGCACGAAAACCCGCCGCGCGCAAGCGGGGCGCGGCCTCTTCGGCCGGGCGGCCCGCCCCCGCCGCCTAAACTGACACCTTGCCCGGGCGCTGGGCGCCCGCGAGTCGATCAGCAGGGAGCAGCACATTGGGGACCGTGGCACCCGAGCCGACCACAGTCGACCCCGGGCTCCCCGCCCCCGGCCAGGGCTCGGCCGTCCGCAGAGCGGCCCGCGGCGTCACCCGCGGGGTCTCCCGCCGCGCGGCCCGCCCGCGCGGCCCGCTGCTCGCCTTCCTGCTCACCGCGGCCGCCTTCTGCGCCGCCTGGGCGGCCCGCGGCACCTTCCCCTTCGGGAACACCGGCCGGGCGATCAACGACCAGGCCAACCAGTACGTGCCCTTCCACCGCGCGCTGTGGGACCTGGTGCACGGGCAGGCCGCCGGCGACCTGCTCTTCACCTGGCGCGGCGGCTTCGGACAGCAGTTCCTGTCCGACTTCCACACCTACCTCGGCAACCCCTTCTCCTGGCTGGCCGTGCTCGTCCCGCGCGCCCACGTCGACCTCGCGGTGTTCGCCGTCACCCCCCTGACGATGGGCACCGCCGCCGCCGTGATGACGGTCTACCTGGGCAAGCTGCATCCCGGCCCGTGGTGGCAGCGAGGCGTGCTCGGGGCGACGTACGGGCTGTGCGGCTGGGCGCTCAGCGACGCCTCGTACATCCCGATGTGGCTCTGGGGCCTGGTGGCCCTGCCGATGCTCGGCATCGCCGTCGAGTGGTGCCTGGAGGGGCGGCGCTGGCCGGGCGCGGCGCTGCTCGTCGCGCTCGCCTGGTTCGGGAACTTCTACACCGCGATGATGGCCACGATGGCCGCCTGCGTGCTGCTGGCCGTCCGCATGGCCACCCGGGAGATGTCCGCCCGGGAGCGGCTCACCGCCCTGTGGCGGGCGGCGAGCGCCGCCGGGACGGGCATCCTGCTCACGCTGCCGCTGCTGCTGCCCTCGTTCCTCTCCAGCGGGGCCGCGCAGCCGACCCGGGCCGCGGCCTTCCAGCCCGTCGGGCTCGACGTCTTCCTCGCGGGCATGCTCCCGGCCACCCACCTGTGGGGCGGCCGCCCCCGGCTGTACGTGGCCTCCCTCGGCCTGATCCTGGCCGCGGCCTTCGTGCTGAACGGCCGGATCGCCCGCCGGACCCGGCTGGTGTGGGCCGGCGCGATCGTGCTGGTGGCGGCCTCCTTCCAGTTCCCGCCCACCCAGTACGTCTGGCACGGGCTGGCGGTGCCGAACGGCAATCCGTACCGCGAGGCGTTCGTGTTCAGCGGGATGGTGGTGGTCGTGGCCTGGCTGGCGCTGGCCCACCGGCCGCGCCCGGTGCACCTGGCGGCCGGGCTGGCGGCGCTGGTCGCGGCCGCCTTCGCCCTGCGGCACACGGACGACTTCGGCGGCTGGACCTGGTACGCGGTGCTCGGCGGCGGCGGTGTCTCGCTGCTGGCGCTGGTGCTGCTGCGGCTCGGGGAGAAGCGCCGGCTGCTGGTGCCGGTGGCGGCCGTACTGATGATCGGCGTGGTCCTGGCCGAGTCCACGGCGGCGGCGTCCGGGGCGGACGCCCGGCGGGCCCGGGAGCGCTGGGCGAAGCCGGTCGCCACCTCCAGCCGGTCGATCACCGAGCACTTCGAGGCGGTCCGGGGGGCCGCGGGCTGGCCCGCCCACCGCACCGACTCGGGCGCGCCGCAGACCGCGTACAACGACGCCCTGGCGCTGCGCGCGGAGGGCCCGCAGTACTACAGCAGCTACCTCCCGGAGGCCACTTACCAGGCCCTGGAGCCCCTGGGGTACGGCTTCAAGAACGACGGCCGGACCTTCTTCGGCGCGGACAACCCGGTGCTGGACGCGATCTTCTCGATCGGCGCGCGGGTCCGCCCGGGGGCCGCCGAGGGCAGCTGGACGGCGGAGACCTTCCCGGCGCCCCCGCTGGTCACCGTCCGCAGCGGCCCGTACACCTCCCCGAACCCGGCGGACAGCGTCTGGGCCCGCCAGGAGAACGTCCTGGGCGCGACCGTCTACGCCGTCCCGGAGGCCGTGCCCGGCGGCACCGCCACCGAGCGCACGTACACGGCCCGCTGCGCCCCCGGCTCCGCGGCCTACTGGTACTCCCCCGCCGTGTACGGCACCGTCACCGCGGGCGAGGGCCCCGAACTGCCCCTGGAGGAGGCCCGCACGGGAGTCCTCCCCCTGGGCCCGGTCCCCCCGTCGGGCACCCTGTCCGCAACCCTGCGCGCCGACGGGAAGGCCACCCCGGGACCCCACCCGATCGCCTGCCTGGACCGCCCGTCCCTGGACGCGGCCATCGCCCGCCTCACCGCCACGGGCGCCACGACCGTCACCCCGGAGGGCCACACCCTGCGGGCCACCTTCCCGCCCGGCACCACGGGCACCGCGGTCATCGCCACCACGGCCACCCCGGGCTGGACCTGCTCCTCCCCCACCACCCCCCACCACGGCCTCCTGGCCACCACCCTCCCCCCGAACACCACCACCCTCACCTGCACCTACACCCCCCGCGGCCTCCACGCGGGCCTGACAGCCGCCGCCCTGTCCCTCCTGACCCTCGTATCAGCCCCCCTGTCAAGGCGCCTGCGGCGCCGCCGGTCGCCCACGGGGTAATCCCGCTGTTCGGGCCCCCGTACAAGCCGTTGTTGAGTACATTGACCGCCCTGGTCATCGGGTGCGGGGGCGACAGCGGATGAACGAGAGCGCGGACCGGGCCGGCGGCACCACCGGCGGCCTGGATGACCTGGTCCCCTTCCTCGCCCGGCTCGAAGAGGCCGACGGCGCGGCGTTACGGGAGCTCGGCCGCGAGGTGATCTACCAGCCGCGCAGCACCCTGCTCCACCAGGACGAGCCCACCACCCACGCCCTCCTCGTACTGACCGGCTGGACCAAGGTGACGGCCGCGCACCCGAACGGCTACCAGGCCCTCCTCGCCCTGCGCGGACCCGGCGACATCATCGGCGAGTCCGCGGCCCTCACGCACCGCCCCCGGTCCGCGACCGTGACGGCACTCGAAAGGGTTCGCGCGGTCGTCATCGAGCACGAACGCTTCCGGGGCTTCCTCAGCCGCTTCCCGGATGCCGCGCTCCAGCTGCTGGCCCTGTCCTCCGACCGGACGCGGGCGGCGGACCGGCGCACGCTGCAGTTCGCGTCGATGCCCGTCCGGGAGCGGCTTGCCGTACTCCTGCTGGACCTGGCCCGGATCCACGGGAAGCGCACCACGCTGGGATGGGAGGTCGCCGTCCCGCTCACCAAGCAGGAGCTGGCCGGCGCGGTGAGCGCTTCGCGGGAGATGGTCCAGCGGGAGTTGAAGAGCCTGCGGGACCGCGGTGTGATCAGTACGGGACGGCGCACGCTGGTGATCATGCGGCCGGACGTCCTGCACCGCATCGCCCAGGCCGCGCCGCCCGCCGTCTGAGAGTCCGGGCCCCGCCCGCTTCAGTGCACACGGTCACACTCCGGTGCGTCATCCTCCCTCACGGCACCGGGGGCGGCTGCCCGACGCTGCTCGCATGACCCAGCCACAGCCCCTGTTCCGGACCCTGCTCCTCATCGACACCGAGCGGTTCAGCGACCGCGACGACGTCCAGCAGGGCTACCTCCGACGCATGCTCTTCGGCATCGTCGACCGCGTCCTGCTCTCGGCCGGCGCCGACCCCAGCCTGCGCCAGCGGGCCGACCGCGGTGACGCGGTGATGGAGCTGATCGACCCGTCCGTCCCCCTCACCGACCTGCTGCGCGCCCTGCTGAAAGACGCACCCGGCGAACTGCACGCCGTGAACCGGCTCGCCGCCAGCTCCGCGCAGCTGCGGCTGCGTGCCGTCCTGGCCACGGGATTCGTCCACATCGACGAGTTCGACGGCTGGGTGGGCACGGACCTGAACAACGCCTGCCGCCTCCTCGACGGGGACCCGCTGCGGGCCGCCCTGCGGGAACGGCCGGACGACTACGCCCTGTGCGTCTCGGAATCCGTGCACACGGGCATCGTCACCCACGGTCATCTGGGCATCCCCAAGGACGAGTTCCACGCGATCACCGTCCCGACCAAGAACGGTCCGATGGGTGCCTGGCTCCACGGCCCCCTGCCCCGGTCGCGGCCCGCCGCCCACGGCGGCGCGACCGCTCCCGCCGCCCCTCCCGCTCCGGCGGGTCTGGACTTCCGGGGCACCAACCACGGGCTCGTCGCGAACCAGGTACAGGGCGACATCACCTTCGGCGGCCCGGGTGAGCGCCGGTGAGCGAGCAGGAGCAGCGGAAGGTTCCCGGGGCGCCCGAGGGCGCGCACACCGAAGGCGGGGACCAGGCCGAGGCGGAGCTGCCCGCTCAGGAGCCCTGGGCGGCCCGCCGGGACCTCGACGCCCACGCGCCGAGCTCGATGGGGCTCGCCTTCCACGGCATCAACCACGGTGTCACGGCACGACGCGTCATCGGCGACATCATCACGGGCGGCAAGGTCGAGAACCACCACTACAACTTCGGTGGCCTCGACAGCGGTCAGGTCTCCGGTGAGATCCCGGCAGCGGTCCTGGAGAAGCTCGCCGAGGACTTCGTGGCGCACGGCACGTCGTTCGGGGAACTGCTGGAGCGGCTGCGCGAGGAACGCGTGATCGTCCTGACCGGTGCCCCCTTCACCGGCCGCCGCACCGCCGCCCTCATGCTGCTGCACCACCTGGGCGCCACACCGGTCCACGCCCTGGACCGGGACGTGCGGCCGGGCGAGCTGAGCCGGCGGCTGGCCTCGGCCGAGCGCGACGCCGGCCATGTGCTCTGCGATCTGGACATCTCCCGTCGGCATCCGCTGCGGGAGGCCCACCTCCTGGCGCTGCGCGGCAGGATGCGGGAGCTGAACGGATACCTGGTGATCACGACGAGCCGCAGCCCCTACGTCGAGGACACCGTCGGCCTCGCCGCCTGGGAACCGCCCGAACCGGCGGCCGTCCTCGCGGAGCTGCTGCCCAGGCGGACGGACCCCGCCGAGGCGCTGCGGCTGCTGGCCCTGCCCGCGGTCGCCGAGTTCCTCTCGCACCCGCTCCAGATCCGCGAGGTCGTGCAGTACGCGGACGTACTCGCACGGGCCGACGAGGAGGAGATCGACCAGTACTCGCAGAACACCCTGGAGCAGCAGGTACAGGAATGGTTCGAAGAGGCCGAGACCCCGGTGCAGCTGCGGGAGAGGGCGTTCCTGATCGCCCTGGCCGCCTTCGACAAAGGCCCCTACGCCCTGATCGCGGAGCTGAGCGACGCACTGTACGCGGAGCTGCGCAGATCGGGTGGCGACACGGAACAGGAGCCGATCCCGGTCTTCGGGACCCACATCGGCAAAAGGCTGCAGAACGCCCGCGCACGGCGGTCCACCGCCGAGGAGATGACCGAGTGGGGGCCGGTCACCCAGGTCACGGCGCACTTCCACGACGAGCGCGTCGCACCGATCGTGCTCCGCGAGGTCTGGACCGGCCATCCGGCCGCCCGGCCCGCACTGATCACATGGCTCAACAAGCTCTCGACGGACGGGCGGCCCTTCGTCCGCACCCGTGCGGCAGCCACCGTGGCCGTCCTGGCGTACACCGACCTCCCCTCCTCCATGGCGCTCATCGTCGAACGGTGGGCGGGGGCGCGCGAGGCCCGGCGCCAGCTGACGGCGGTCAGCGCCCTCACCCTGGCCCACCGGATCGGCGCCCCGAACATCCCGCGGATCGTCGACGCCTGGAGCCTGGACGGCCAGACCCCGAAGCGCTGCTGGGTGGGTGTCCGGGCCCTGGGCCTGATCGGCCCCGAGCGGCCGGCGGAAACCCTGGCCGTCCTCCAGGCACAGGCCCGGCAGCAGCACGACAAGAAGCGGGAGCGGTCCACTGCCGGGGCCGGGGACCAGCAGATCGCCGAGGAGCTTCCCCAGTCCGTCGCCCTCCTGCTGATCTCCCCCGCCGGCGAACCGGCCCTCGGTGCCCTGCTGCCCTTCCTGGACGGCCACCACTCCGCGCGGGCCCTCGCCCTGGACGGTTTCCTCACCGCCGGCGAACGGACCGGCCCCACCGGCCGGCCGCCCCTGCTGGACCTGGCGCTCCGGTCCCCGTCCACGCTGGCCGGCTGCGCCCAGCTGCTACGGGCCGCGCTCAACGACCGTACGGCCAACGAGCGCGCCGAGGACCTGCTGCGGAACTGGGTCCGGTCCGCCGACGACAGCCCCGGCACGGCGCGCGCCCTGGAAGAACTGCTCCCCGAGGTCGCGGCGGGCCCCCGCGACGCGGCCCGGCTCCAGCATCTGCTCGACACCGTGCAGGGCCTGGACGGCCGGCCCCGGCCCGCGGCCGCGGACCGGATGCGCGCGCTCGTCACCCGCTCCCTCACCCACGCCTGACCGGAGGTCCGCCATGGCCACCCCGATGTACCACCACACCGACTTCGACCAGCGTGCCGACCGGCACACCCTGCTCAAGGACCCCGTCGTCACCGTGCGCCAGCTGGGCCGCCTGGGCCTGCCCGGCGGCCCGCCCACCCGCATCGACCACGCGCTCGTCTACACGACGCGGCGTGGCGGCTTCGAGCCCTACCTGCCGCCCGACCGCCCCCGGCGGATTCCCCGGCGCTACACCGCGGTCTACGAGGTGGACATGGGAGTGCACCCCGTACGGAGCCAGGTCCGGCTGCCCAGCAGCGACGACGCCCACGAGTTCGACGTAAGCGTCGCACTGGAATGGCAGGTCACCGATCCCGCCCGGTTCGTCCGCAGCGGGCACCGCGACGTCCCCCGGCTGCTCCTGGGCGAACTGGAACAGGCGGCCCGCCCGGTCAGCCGCAGATTTCCGATGGACGCCAGCGCGGCCGCCGAGGCCGACGTCCTGGCCGTGATCCAGAAGGGCCCGGCCCTGGGTGAGGAAGCGGGCCTGCGCGTCCACTGGACGATCCGGCTGCGCCGCGACGAGGACAGCATCGCCCATGCCCGCCGCCTCCAGGCGATCGAGCACGCCACCACGGAGGAGGTCCTGACCGAGCAGGGCGGCGCCCGGGCCGACCAGGAGCGGGCCAGGCGCGCCCAGGCCCAGCAGCAGCAGAGCCTGGAGCTCCAGGAGTACGAGGCACTGCGGATCGACTTCTACCGCGAATACCTGACTCGCGGCGGTATCGACGCCTGGGCCATGCACCTCGTCCGGAACCCGGAGGACTCGGCCAAGGCGCTGAGCACGCTCCGGGACGATCAGCGCGAGCGCCTGCGGGCCCAGATGCACCTGATCAAGGAGATGCTGACGAAGGCGGGCACCGAGCCCTTCGAGCTGGAAGGGCCCCGGCGCCTCGCGATCGACGCCTTCCGTGCCGTCTTCGGCCAGCATGTGCCGAGCGACGAGGTTCCCGGGGAACCGGAGGTACCTCAGGAGCCCCGGAGCCGTACGGAGCCGGCCACCCCGTCGGTGCCCGCCCCGTCACCGGCGGCGGAGGTCTCCGCATGGCAGCCGGCCGTACCGCCGAAACCGCCCGCCGCGCCCGGGGAACTCCGGTGACCGGGGCCGACGAGGCCGCGGCCAGGCTCCTCGCCGACCTGCGCGTCGAGGTCGCCCGGGCGGACAGCAAGGCGGCCCTGCTGGTCGGCGCCCTCGGGATGACCGCCGGCGTGATCGGCGGCCAGCTGTCCGGCCCCCACCGGTCGCTCGGGGCCCTCTCGCCGCCCGGCCTGGCTCTCTGGTGGTCCGGGGCGACGGCGCTCTTCCTGGCCCTGGTGGCCCTGCTGCTGGCGGTGCTGCCGCGGTCCCTGCGTTCCGGCTGGCAGGCGGGCACCCCGCTGGCCTACTTCGGCGACATCCGCACCGCCGACCGGGAGGGCCGGCTGGCCGAAGCCCTCTCCGACACGGCCCAGGATCCCGGCACCGCGCTGCGCGCCGCGCTGGCCGCGAACAGCCGGATCGCCCTCCGGAAACACCAGTGGATCCGGATCGGCCTGCTGGCCTACGGCTCCGGCGCCCTGCTGCTGCCCACCGCCCTGTTCCTCGGCTGAGACCGCGCTCCCCCGCCCGTGGAGGTCCGTATGGACGAGACGACCGCTCCCCCCGATGACCTCGAATACCGCAACGCCCCCGGTACCCGCGTCACCTACCGGGCCCGGCAGCGCCGGGCCGACCGCACCGTCTGGCTCGGGCTCGCCCTGCACCTGCCGTCGTTCCTGATCAGCTTCACGCTGGTGCTGGCGGTCGCCCTGGCGCTCGACGCCCTGCTGGGGGTCCCGGCCTGGCTGCCGTCCGGGCTGTGGGCCGCCTCCGGCGCCCTCGCCTTCCACCGGCCCACCGAAAGGATCGTCGCCCGCCACCTGCTCCACCTGCACCGGCCCCTGCCGGCCGAGCTGGCCGCCCTGGCCCCGGTCTGGCGCGAGGTGACGGCCCGGGCCGGGGTGGACGGGAGCCGGTACGAACTGTGGGTCGAGGAGAGCGACGGCCTGAACGCCCTCGCCGCCGCCGGCCATATCGTCGCCGTCACCAGGCGGGCCCTGCGGGACCTGCCCACCTCGCAGCTGGGCGCCGTACTCGCCCATGAGCTCGGCCACCACACGAGCGGCCACTCCTGGTCGGGAACGCTCGTCTGGTGGTATGCGATCCCCGGCCGCTGTGCCTGGCGTGTCCTGAGCCGCTTGAAGCCCCGGCTGCGCCGTGCGGCGCACGGAGCCTCGGTCACGGCGCTGACCGTCGTCGTGGCCCTGACCTGCTACGTCGCGTTCACCACGCTGCGAGCCACGTACGGGCTGCCCCTGCTCCTGCTCACCGTGCCCTGGCTGGCGGCGGCGGTGGGTCGGCAGGCCGAGCTACGCGCCGACGCGCACGCGGCACGGCTGGGATTCGGGCACTCCCTCGCCCTGACCCTGCACGAACGGCTCGCCGAGCAGTCGGCCGCGCGGGGACCGGGGGTGCCGTCCCGGCCGGGGGCCCGGCTGCTGTCGCGCCACCCCGATCTCCGGACCCGGCTGGAGCGTCTGCAGAAGCACTTGTGAGCCGGAAACGCCGCGAGGCGGCCCCCCTCCCAGGGGGCCGCCTCGCGGGTTACTGCTCTTTCGGGACTCAGCCGTTGTACGGGCCGTAGTCGTAGTCCTCCAGCGGGACCGCCTGGCCCGAGCCGGTGCCGAAGGGCGAGTAGTCGATGTCGTCGTAGCCGACGGCCGAGTACATCGCGGCCTTCGCCTCCTCGGTGGGCTCCACCCGGATGTTGCGGTAGCGGGCGAGGCCCGTACCGGCCGGGATGAGCTTACCGATGATGACGTTCTCCTTGAGGCCGATGAGGCTGTCGGACTTGGCGTTGATCGCCGCATCCGTCAGGACTCGGGTCGTCTCCTGGAAGGAGGCGGCCGACAGCCAGGATTCCGTCGCCAGCGAAGCCTTGGTGATACCCATCAGCTGCGGACGGCCGGAGGCGGGGTGACCGCCCTCGGTGACCACACGACGGTTCTCCGTCTCGAACTTCGACCGCTCGACCAGCTCGCCCGGCAGGAGCTCCGCGTCGCCGGACTCGATGATCGTCACGCGGCGCAGCATCTGCCGGATGATGATCTCGATGTGCTTGTCGTGGATCGACACGCCCTGCGAGTTGTAGACCTTCTGGACCTCGCCGACCAGGTGGACCTGGACGGCACGCTGGCCGAGGATGCGCAGCACGTCGTGCGGGTTGGTGGCACCCATGGTGAGCTTCTGGCCCACCTCGACGTGGTCGCCCTCGTGCACGATGACCTTGGCGCGCTTCGAGATCGGGAACGCCGTCTCGTCGCTGCCGTCGTCGGGCGTGATGACGATCTTCTTCGTCTTCTCGGTCTCCTCGATCCGCACGCGGCCGGCGGCCTCGGAGATCGGGGCGACACCCTTCGGGGTACGGGCCTCGAAGAGCTCGACGACACGCGGCAGACCCTGCGTGATGTCGTCACCGGCCACACCACCGGTGTGGAAGGTACGCATCGTCAGCTGGGTACCGGGCTCACCGATGGACTGGGCGGCGATGATGCCGACCGCCTCACCGATGTCGACCAGCTTGCCGGTGGCGAGCGAGCGTCCGTAGCAGAAGGCACAGGTGCCGACCGCGGACTCACAGGTCAGGACCGAGCGGGTCTTGACCTCCTCGACGCCGTTGGCGACCAGGGCGTCGATGAGCACGTCACCGAGGTCGACGTTGGCCGGCGCGATGACCTTGCCGTCGATGACGACGTCCTCGGCCAGCATGCGGGCGTAGACCGAGGTCTCGACGTCGTCGGCCTTGCGCAGCACGCCGTCCTCGCCGCGGACGGCGATCTTCAGCTTGAGGCCGCGCTCGGTGCCGCAGTCCTCCTCGCGGATGATCACGTCCTGCGAGACGTCCACCAGACGACGGGTCAGGTAACCCGAGTCGGCGGTACGCAGGGCGGTGTCCGCCAGACCCTTACGGGCACCGTGCGTGGAGATGAAGTACTCCAGAACGGTGAGGCCCTCACGGAAGGACGCCTTGATGGGACGCGGGATGGTCTCGTTCTTCGCGTTCGACACCAGACCACGCATACCGGCGATCTGCCGCATCTGCATCATGTTTCCTCGGGCACCCGAGTCAACCATCATGAAGATGGGGTTCGTCTTGGGGAAGTTCGCGTTCATCGCCTCGGCGACCTCGTTGGTCGCCTTGGTCCAGATGTTGATGAGCTCCTGCGTGCGCTCGTCCTTGGTGATCAGACCGCGCTCGTACTGCTTCTGGACCTTCTCGTCCTGGGCCTCGTAGCCCGCGACGATCTCCTTCTTCGCCTCGGGAACGACGACGTCGGAGATGGCGACGGTGACACCGGAACGGGTCGCCCAGTGGAAGCCGGCCGCCTTCAGGTTGTCGAGCGTCGCCGCCACGATGACCTTGGGGTAGCGCTCCGCCAGGTCGTTGACGATCTCGGAGAGCTGCTTCTTGCCCACCGAGTAGTCGACGAACGGGTAGTCCTCGGGCAGCAGCTCGTTGAAGAGCGCGCGGCCCAGGGTCGTCTTGAGACGGAAGCTGTCGCCCGGCTGGAACTCCTGCTCGCCCTCCTCGGCCACCGGCGCCACCCAGCCGCGCGGCGGGATGGTGCCCACCGGGAAGCGGATGTCGACGGACGACTGCAGCGCGAGCTCACCGGCGTCGAACGCCATGATCGCCTCGGCGGTGGAGCCGAACGCCCGGCCCTCGCCCTTGACGTCACGGAGCTCACCGTCGGTGGTCAGGAAGAACAGACCCAGGACCATGTCCTGCGTCGGCATCGTGACCGGACGGCCGTCGGCCGGCTTGAGGATGTTGTTCGAGGACAGCATCAGGATGCGGGCCTCGGCCTGCGCCTCCGCGGAGAGCGGCAGGTGGACGGCCATCTGGTCACCGTCGAAGTCCGCGTTGAACGCGGTGCAGACGAGCGGGTGGATCTGGATGGCCTTGCCCTCGACGAGCTGCGGCTCGAACGCCTGGATGCCGAGACGGTGCAGCGTGGGCGCACGGTTCAGCAGCACCGGGTGCTCGGCGATGACCTCTTCGAGCACGTCGTACACGACCGTGCGGCCGCGCTCGACCATGCGCTTCGCCGACTTGATGTTCTGCGCGTGGTTCAGGTCGACCAGGCGCTTCATCACGAACGGCTTGAAGAGCTCCAGCGCCATCGCCTTCGGCAGACCGCACTGGTGCAGCTTGAGCTGCGGACCGACGACGATCACGGAACGCGCGGAGTAGTCCACGCGCTTGCCGAGGAGGTTCTGGCGGAAGCGGCCCTGCTTGCCCTTCAGCATGTCGCTGAGGGACTTGAGCGGGCGGTTGCCGGGACCGGTGACCGGGCGACCACGACGACCGTTGTCGAAGAGGGCGTCCACGGCCTCCTGGAGCATGCGCTTCTCGTTGTTCACGATGATCTCGGGGGCACCGAGGTCGAGAAGGCGCTTCAGGCGGTTGTTGCGGTTGATCACACGGCGGTACAGGTCGTTCAGGTCGGAGGTCGCGAAGCGGCCACCGTCCAGCTGCACCATCGGACGGAGGTCCGGCGGGATGACCGGGACGCAGTCCAGGACCATGCCCTTGGGCTTGTTGCTGGTCTGCAGGAACGCGGAGACGACCTTGAGGCGCTTGAGCGCACGGGTCTTCTTCTGGCCCTTGCCGGTCCGGATGATCTCGCGGAGGCGCTCGGCCTCCTCCTCCAGGTCGAAGGACTCCAGGCGCTTCTGCAGCGCGGCGGCGCCCATGCAGCCGTCGAAGTACGTGCCGAAGCGGTCACGCAGCTCGCGGTAGAGCAGCTCGTCGCCCTCCAGGTCCTGGACCTTGAGGTTCTTGAAGCGGGCCCACACCTCGTCGAGGCGGTCGATCTCGCGCTGGGCGCGGTCGCGGAGCTGCTTCATCTCGCGCTCGGCACCCTCGCGCACCTTGCGGCGTACGTCGGCCTTCGCGCCCTCGGCCTCCAGCTCGGCCAGGTCGGACTCGAGCTTCTTGGCCCGGCCTTCCAGGTCGGCGTCGCGGCGGTTCTCGATCTGCTGGCGCTCGACGGAGACGTGGGCCTCCAGCGACGGCAGGTCGCGCTGGCGGCGCTCGTCGTCGACGAACGTGATCATGTAAGCGGCGAAGTAGATGACCTTCTCGAGGTCCTTCGGCGCGAGGTCCAGCAGGTAGCCCAGGCGCGACGGGACGCCCTTGAAGTACCAGATGTGGGTAACGGGAGCGGCAAGCTCGATGTGGCCCATGCGCTCACGGCGCACCTTGGCGCGCGTGACCTCGACGCCACAGCGCTCACAGATGATGCCCTTGAAGCGGACACGCTTGTACTTGCCGCAGTAGCACTCCCAGTCCCGGGTCGGACCGAAGATCTTCTCGCAGAAGAGTCCGTCCTTCTCGGGCTTGAGGGTGCGGTAGTTGATGGTCTCCGGCTTCTTTACCTCGCCGTGCGACCAGGTTCGGATGTCGTCCGCGGTGGCAAGGCCGATCCGCAGCTCGTCGAAGAAGTTGACGTCGAGCACTGTGCGTCAATCCCTCTTTCGGGGTCGTGTCTCTTGATCAGTGGTCTGAACGGTCCCGGGGATGACGGGGGGCTCCGGGTGGGAGCCCCCCGTCAGGCCCGTCAGACCTCTTCGACGCTGCTCGGCTCGCGCCGGGACAGGTCGATACCGAGCTCCTCCGCCGCGCGGAAGACGTCCTCGTCGGTGTCGCGCATCTCGATGGACATGCCGTCCGAGGACAGCACCTCCACGTTGAGGCAGAGCGACTGCATTTCCTTGATGAGCACCTTGAAGGACTCGGGAATGCCCGGCTCGGGGATGTTCTCGCCCTTGACGATGGCCTCGTAGACCTTCACGCGGCCGGTGACGTCGTCGGACTTGATGGTCAGCAGCTCCTGGAGGGCGTAGGCGGCGCCGTACGCCTCGAGCGCCCACACCTCCATCTCGCCGAATCGCTGGCCACCGAACTGTGCCTTACCACCCAGCGGCTGCTGCGTGATCATCGAGTACGGACCGGTCGAACGGGCGTGGAGCTTGTCGTCGACCAGGTGGTGGAGCTTGAGGATGTACATGTACCCGATCGAGATCGGGTCCGGGAACGGCTCACCGGAGCGGCCGTCGAACAGGCGCGCCTTGCCGGACGGGAGGACCAGGCGGTCGCCGTCGCGGTTCGGGATGGTGTGCTCGAAGAGGCCGGCGAGCTCGTCCTCGCGGGCGCCGTCGAACACGGGGGTGGCGACGTTGGTGCCGGGCTCGACGCGGTCGGCGCCGATGGCCTTCAGTCGCTCGGCCCACTCCTCACCCAGACCGGAGACGTCCCAGCCGCGGCTGGCGAGCCAGCCGAGGTGGATCTCCAGGACCTGTCCCGGGTTCATTCGGGACGGGACACCCAGCGGGTTCAGGATGATGTCGACCGGGGTGCCGTCCTCCAGGAACGGCATGTCCTCGATCGGGAGGATCTTGGAGATGACGCCCTTGTTGCCGTGACGGCCGGCGAGCTTGTCACCGTCGGTGATCTTGCGCTTCTGGGCGACGTAGACGCGGACCAGCTGGTTCACGCCCGGGGGAAGCTCGTCGCCCTCCTCGCGGTCGAAGACGCGGACACCGATGACCTTGCCGATCTCACCGTGAGGGACCTTGAGCGAGGTGTCGCGCACCTCGCGGGCCTTCTCACCGAAGATCGCGCGGAGCAGGCGCTCCTCCGGGGTCAGCTCGGTCTCACCCTTGGGCGTGACCTTGCCGACCAGGATGTCACCGGCGACGACGTCCGCACCGATGCGGATGATGCCGCGCTCGTCGAGGTCCGCCAGGACCTCCTCGGAGACGTTCGGGATGTCCCGGGTGATCTCCTCGGGGCCCAGCTTGGTGTCACGGGCGTCGACCTCGTGCTCCTCGATGTGGATCGAGGAGAGGACGTCGTCCTGCACGAGGCGCTGCGACAGGATGATCGCGTCCTCGTAGTTGTGGCCTTCCCACGGCATGAACGCGACGAGCAGGTTCTTGCCGAGGGCCATCTCGCCCTCTTCGGTCGCCGGTCCGTCGGCGAGGACCTGGGACTCGACGATCCGGTCACCCTCGTTGACGATGACCTTCTGGTTGACCGAGGTGCCCTGGTTCGACCGGGAGAACTTCGCGACGCGGTACGTGGTGTACGTGCCATCGTCGTTGGCGACGGTGATGTAGTCGGCCGAGACCTCCTGGACCACACCGTCCTTCTCCGCGCGGATCGAGTCACCGGCGTCGACCGCACAGCGGTACTCCATGCCGGTGCCGACGAGCGGGGCCTCCGCCTTGATGAGCGGAACGGCCTGGCGCATCATGTTCGCGCCCATGAGGGCGCGGTTGGCGTCGTCGTGCTCCAGGAAGGGGATCATCGCGGTCGCGACGGACACCATCTGGCGCGGGGAGACGTCCATGTAGTCGACGTCGTCGCCGGCGATGTAGTCGATCTCGCCGCCACGACGGCGGACCAGCACGCGGTTCTCGGTGAAGCGCATGTCCTCGGACAGGGCGGCGTTCGCCTGCGCGATGACGAAGCGGTCTTCCTCGTCGGCCGTCAGGTAGTCGACGTCGTCGGTGACGACACCGTCGATGACCTTGCGGTACGGGGTCTCCACGAAGCCGAACGCGTTGACGCGGCCGTAGGAGGCGAGCGAGCCGATCAGACCGATGTTCGGGCCTTCGGGGGTCTCGATCGGGCACATGCGGCCGTAGTGCGAGGGGTGCACGTCACGGACCTCGAAGCCGGCCCGCTCACGGGACAGACCACCGGGACCCAGCGCCGAGAGACGACGCTTGTGCGTCAGACCCGACAGCGGGTTGTTCTGGTCCATGAACTGCGACAGCTGGCTGGTGCCGAAGAACTCCTTGATGGAGGCGACGACCGGCCGGATGTTGATCAGGGTCTGCGGCGTGATCGCCTCGACGTCCTGGGTGGTCATGCGCTCGCGCACGACGCGCTCCATACGCGCCAGACCCGTACGGACCTGGTTCTGGATGAGCTCGCCGACGTTGCGCAGACGACGGTTGCCGAAGTGGTCGATGTCGTCGGTCTCGACCACGATCGAACGGCCGGACTCGCCGATCGTCTCGGTCTCGCCGGCGTGCAGCTTGACCAGGTACTTGATCGTGGCGATGACGTCGTCGGTGGTGAGCACACCGGCGTCGAGCGGCTCGTCGGCGCCGAGCTTCTTGTTCACCTTGTAGCGGCCGACCTTCGCGAGGTCGTAGCGCTTCGGGTTGAAGTAGAGGTTCTCGAGCAGCGTCTGAGCGGCCTCACGGGTCGGCGGCTCGCCCGGGCGCAGCTTGCGGTAGATGTCGAGCAGCGCGTCGTCCTGACCCTGGGTGTGGTCCTTCTCCAGGGTGGCGCGCATGGACTCGTACTCGCCGAACTCCTCCAGGATCTGCTCGGTGGTCCAGCCGAGAGCCTTGAGGAGGACGGTGACGGACTGCTTGCGCTTGCGGTCGATGCGGACGCCGACCATGTCGCGCTTGTCGATCTCCATCTCCAGCCAGGCACCCCGGGAAGGGATGATCTTGGCGGAGAAGATGTCCTTGTCGGACGTCTTGTCGATGGAGGAGTCGAAGTAGACACCGGGGGAACGGACGAGCTGCGACACCACGACACGCTCGGTGCCGTTGATGACGAAGGTGCCCTTGTTGGTCATGAGCGGGAAGTCGCCCATGAAGACCGTCTGAGACTTGATCTCACCGGTCTCGTTGTTCGTGAACTCGGCCGTGACGAACAGCGGAGCCGCGTACGTGAAGTCGCGCTCCTTGCACTCGTCGACGGAGTTCTTCGCCGGCTCGAAACGGTGGTCGCGGAAGGTCAGCGACATCGACCCGGAGAAGTCCTCGATCGGCGAGATCTCCTCGAAGATCTCTTCCAGACCGGACTTGGTGGGGACGTCCTGTCCACTCTCGAGCGCCGACTCGACGCGAGACTTCCAGGCGGCGTTGCCGAGCAGCCAGTCAAAGCTCTCGGTCTGCAGCGCCAGGAGGTTCGGAACCTCGAGGGGCTCCTTGATCTTTGCAAAGGAGATGCGCAGCGGGGCGGTGCTGGCACCGTTGTTCGTATTGGTCGAGGCGTTGCGCGAGGCGGCCAAGAGGGGGTCCTTCCGAGGGCTCGGACTCACTACGCGCGTACCGGTCCCAGCAGACACAGAAGACAGGGCCCCCCGAATCCGGTCAAAACACCAGGTCAGGGCGGATCAATCAAGTGTGCTCAAGCGTGGGCATGTCCCTGGCGACGGGCAGGGGACAGCTAACAGGCAGCGCAAAGGGTCAGTGTAGCCACTTGGCTCACTGATGTCCAGACCAGGTTTCCGGAAACCGGCAACAGGCCCTTCCCCATGTCGATCAACCCTGCGTCAACCCCGCGGCTCCCATGTACAGAGCGCGTATCAGTACTGCCCTCTTCGTAGTCGTTCCATGCCTCGGATCTCGGATCGAGGTGGCCGACCTCTCGACGGGTCTGAGAATGCTGCGCCGCGTCCCGTTCGTCAAGGCCCCCTGCTCCGAGCGGATCATCTCCGGACCCTGCGTCGGGGCAACGATGATCACCCTACTCCCCAACAGGACCAGGGCAAGTCAGGCATCGCGGGTACGCCGAAGGGCGACCACCCTTACGGGTGATCGCCCTTGGCAGGGGCCTCAGAGGGCCCCTGAGGTGTTACTTGACCTCGACGGCCGCACCGGCGCCCTTGAGGGCCTCGGCGGCCTTCTCGGCGGCGTCCTTGGCGACCTTCTCGAGGACCGGCTTCGGGGCGCCGTCCACGAGGTCCTTGGCCTCCTTCAGACCCAGGGAGGTCAGCTCACGCACGACCTTGATGACCTGGATCTTCTTGTCGCCGGCACCGGTGAGGATGACGTCGAACTCGTCCTTCTCCTCCTCGGCCTCGGCAACGGCACCCGGGCCGGCCGGACCGGCAACGGCGACGGCCGCGGCGGCGGTGACGTCGAACTTGTCCTCGAACGCCTTCACGAACTCGGAGAGCTCGATGAGGGTCATCTCCTCGAACTGGGCGAGGAGGTCGTCCTGAGAGAGCTTCGCCATGATGGGCGATCCTTCCACTAATTCGGCAGGTGCCGATATGTCTTTAGAGGCGGGCGTAACGGCCCGCTACGACCCGCGCACTAGGCGGCGCGGATCAGTGCGCGAGCCGAATTACTCGGCACCGCCCTGCTCGGCGAGCTTGACGCGAAGCGCTTCCGCGGTGCGGACGAACTTCGACGGCAGCGCCTGGAAGAGCGAGGCAGCCTGGGACTGCTTGCCCTTGAACGCGCCGGCCAGCTTGCTGAGCAGAACCTCGCGGGACTCGAGGTCCGCAAGCTTCTTGATGTCATCGGCGGAGAGCGCCTTACCATCAAGGACACCCGCCTTGATGATCAGGTTGGGGTTGTCCTTGGCGAAGTCACGCAGGCTCTTCGCCGACTCCACCGGGTCACCGGTGATGAAGGCGACCGCGGTCGGACCAGCGAAGTGCTCGTCCAGCGCGGTGATCCCGGCCTGGTTGGCCGCAATCTTGGTCAGCGTGTTCTTCACCACGGCGTACTGGGCGTTCTCACCGAGGGAGCGACGCAGCGTCTTGAGCTGCGCGACGGTGAGACCCCGGTACTCGGTCAGCACGGCGGCGTTGGAGCTCTGGAACGCGTCCTTGAGCTCGGCCACCGATGCAGCCTTGTTGGGCGTCGGCATGGTGCGTTCGCCTCCTTCCGGGTGATGAGGACCGCTCAGAAGGGGCTGACATACAAAACGCCCCGGCGCAGGCGCCAGGGCGTAGCTCGACCGGAATGTCTTCCGGGAACTCTTCCACAGTCACCTGCGCGGGTCGTCCGCAATCAACGGATCCTTCGGCCACCACGCCCTGACGGGCACAGCAACGACCAGCGGTCTTTGGCTTCTGCAGAAGAGTACGTGAACGGCTCCACCCGAGGCAAATCGCCCCTGGAGCCCTCTCCGGCCGGGCCGGCGGCGGGGGTCAGGCGGAGCCCCCGCCCTCTTCCTTCATCATCTCGGCCAGGTCGATGACCTGCTCCGCCGGCGGCGCGGCGACCTCGACGGGCTTGTTGATGTCCAGGAACTTCACGGTGACGTCCATCGGGCCGGACGTGCCGGCGCCCCGAGTGCGGACCTGCTTGGGCTGGTCGTTCTCGTCGATCCAGATGTCCATGGTCAGGGACTTGATGCCCTGCGCCTCCAGCGCCGCGAGGTTCTTGCCCTGGCGCTCCTTGGCCTCCGGGCTGGAGGCGGCGGCGTTGCGCGACCGCAGCTCGTCGACCGAGACGGTGCCCGTCAGGTGCGTGGTCTTCTGCCCGTCGACGGTTTCCTCGCCGACCTTCGTGAGGTCCTTGGCGCTGCCCAGGCTGTCGGCCGTGTCGGCCGGGTTCTGGCCCTGCTGGGCCGCCCCGAGCGAGTCCAGCTGCTTGGCCTGGTCCGGGGCGAGGGCCTTGAGGTCGAACTTGAGCCACTTGCTCTGGGCGCCCAGGTACATGGTGCTGTCGAGCAGGCGGATCTCGACCTTCTCGCCCGGCTTCTCGGGCGAGTCCATCCGCATCGACATGGCCACGGTCGGCTTCATCCGCACAGCGGCCTCGCCGGTGACCTTCTGGCCCGCGACGTCGCCGACGATGCTGTACCGGAGGGAGCTGATCTCCTCGGACTTCTTCTTCGTCTTCTCCAGGTACGCGGCGGGCGTCACCTCCGCCGGCTTCTCCGCGGCCTTGGCCGGCGCCGGCGCCCCCTTGTCCTTCTTCGCGTCGTCCCCGCTCTGGCAGGCCGTGGCCCCGACCGCGAGCAGGAGAGCCGCCAGGACGGCCGAGACGGTCTTCTTGCGGTACGCGTTCATGTGTTCCCACCCCGTGTCCGGTCAGCGCCCGGTCCGCGGCGGTTCCGCGCGTGACGCTGCCCCTGTCGACTGTACGACCCGTCACCGACAGCTGACGCACAGGGTTCGCACAGGGTTCGCACAGAGGGGCGCAGGAGACGGAAAACGGGCCCCTCGCCGCCCTTGGAGGGGGCGAGGGGCCCGTTCAGCCACTCGGTGAGCCGTCAGGCTCAGACAGCAGCCGGGTCTTCCTCGACGAGGAGGTTCCGGGTGCGGTTCGGGTCCAGCTGGATGCCGGGGCCCATGGTGGTGCTGAGGGCGGCCTTCTTCAGGTAGCGGCCCTTCGCGGCGGACGGCTTGAGACGCAGGATCTCGTCCAGGGCCGCGCCGTAGTTCTCGACGAGCTGCTCATCGGAGAAGGAGACCTTGCCGATGATGAAGTGCAGGTTCGAGTGCTTGTCGACGCGGAACTCGATCTTGCCACCCTTGATCTCGGTGACAGCCTTCGCGACGTCCATCGTGACGGTGCCGGTCTTCGGGTTCGGCATGAGGCCACGGGGACCGAGCACGCGGCCGAGGCGGCCGACCTTGCCCATGAGGTCCGGGGTGGCGACCACGGCGTCGAACTCGTTCAGGCGGTTGCCCTTGGCGATCTCGTTGATCAGCTCGTCATCGCCGACGATGTCGGCGCCGGCGGCTTCCGCGGCCGCAGCACGGTCACCGGTCGCGAAGACCAGGACCCGGGCGGTCTTGCCGGTGCCGTGCGGGAGGTTCACGGTGCCGCGGACCATCTGGTCGGCCTTGCGCGGGTCGACACCCAGGCGGAAGGCGACCTCGACGGTGCTGTCGAACTTGGTCGAGGTGATCTCCTTGGCGAGACGGACGGCCTCGAGCGGGGCGTACTGCTTCTCCCGGTCGATCTTGGCGTCCGCAGCGCGGAGAGTCTTGCTGCGCTTCACTTCAGCTCCTGTATTTCGGATTCAGGCATGGAGTCGTGGTGCGGGCCAGCGCTTGGCCCTACCACTGGTGGTGCAGGGGGGTGGCTGGATCAGCCCTCGACCGTGACGCCCATCGAACGCGCGGTGCCGGAAATGATCTTCACGGCGGCGTCGATGTCGTTGGCGTTCAGGTCGGGCATCTTCAGCTCGGCGATCTCGCGGACCTGAGCGGCCGTCAGCTTGGCGACCTTGGTCTTGTGGGGCTCGCCGGAGCCCTTCTCGATGCCCGCGTGCTTCAGGATGAGGCGCGCAGCCGGCGGCGTCTTGGTGATGAAGGTGAAGGTGCGGTCCTCGTAGACCGTGATCTCCACCGGCACGACCATGCCACGCTGCGACTCGGTCGCGGCGTTGTACGCCTTGCAGAACTCCATGATGTTGACGCCGTGCTGACCGAGCGCGGGGCCGACCGGCGGAGCCGGGTTGGCCGCACCGGCCTTGATCTGGAGCTTGATAAGCCCCGTGACCTTCTTCTTCTTGGGAGGCATTGCTCTCTCCGGGTCCTAGTGAGAGTTTTCAGCCACCGATCCGGTCATCCGGATGGAGGCATACCGCACCACGATAACGGGTATCGGTGCGGGGCTAAAAACCGAGCAGGTCAGACCGCCCGCGAGGGGTGGTCTGACCTGTCCGGAAGCTGTGGCTCAGAAGCCGTGGCCCACGAGGAGTGGATCAGTTCTTCTGGATCTGGTCGAAGCTGAGCTCGACCGGGGTCTCGCGACCGAAGATCTCGACGAGGCCCTTGACCTTCTTCGAGTCGGGGTTGATCTCGTTGATGGTCGCCTGGAGCGTCGCGAACGGGCCGTCGGTGACGGTGACCGAGTCGCCGACCTCGAAGTCCAGGACCTCGATCGCGCGCTTGACGGCGGGCGCGGGCAGACCGGCCTCTTCCGCGGCGGCCTTGGCGGCCTTCTCCTGCGCCTCGGGGGCGAGCATCTTGACGATCTCGTCGAGGGTCAGCGGGTACGGGTCGTAGGCGTTGCCGACGAAGCCGGTGACACCGGGGGTGTTGCGGACGACGCCCCAGGACTCGTTCGTCAGATCCATGCGGACGAGAACGTAGCCGGGCAGCTTGTTCTGCCGGACGTTCTTGCGCTCGCCGTTCTTGATCTGGACGATCTCTTCCTCGGGCACCTCGGCCTGGTAGATGAACTCCTCGACGTTCAGCGAGACGGCACGCTGTTCGAGGTTCGCCTTCACCCTCTTCTCGTAGCCGGCGTAGGTGTGGATCACGTACCACTCGCCGGGGAGCAGGCGGAGCTCCTCGCGCAGGGCCTGGATCGGGTCGACGGGCTCGGCGGGCTCGGCCTCTTCGGCCTCGTCGTCGGCCGCGGCCTCATCGGCCTCGTCCGCGATCTCGACGTCGGCCGCGGTCTCTTCGAGCTCCTCGGGCGCGGCGTCTGCCTCGTCCTCGTCCTCGACGTGCAGCGCGGCCTCCTCGGCAGCGACATCCGCCTCGGCCTCGGCGAGCTCGGCCTCGTCGGGGTCCACAGCGTCCGCCGCCTCGACGATGTCGAGCTCGTCCTCGACGGACTCGACGGAGTCGTGGCTCACGTTCAGGTTCGGGTCAGACACGGTGGCTGCTTCTTCCTGGATACAAAAGGTGGTGGAACATGCGAAAACGGGCGGCACCCATCAAGGCGCCGCCCTCCGCGGGGATCAGCCGAAGACGAACTTGATGGCTTCCTGGAACCCATAGTCAATCACGGTCACCAGAGCGATCATGATGACCACGAAGACAATCACCACGGTGGTGTACGTCGTGAGCTGCTTGCGAGTGGGCCAGACAACCTTGCGGAGTTCCGCGACGATCTGGCGGTAGAACAGCGCGAGCCGGCCCAGAGGGCCCTTCTTGCCGCGCTTGCCGCCCTTGCGGGCCTTCTTCTCGCGCGTCTCGTCCTCGGCGTCAGGCATGTCGATGGAGCCCAGGGCGTCCGTCACGTCTCTCACCTGAATCCGGGTCGTGGCCGTACCGCGCCCGGTTGCGCCGCACGGCGTTGCATCAAAGTACGTACCTGCGCACACACGTCCGAGAAGGAGTGTGGAGCAGGGCCGGAGGGACTCGAACCCCCAACCGCTGGTTTTGGAGACCAGTGCTCTACCAATTGAGCTACGACCCTTTGTGTCCCCCAACCTACCGCATCCGGGCGAGTGCACGGAGTGCTCACGCTCTGCGCCGGTCGGCGAGGTCCAACGACAGGTGAGTGTACGTGAACCCGGCCCTGACGTCGAACAGCATCCCTCCGGGGCGGCTCCGGTCCGTTCCCTGAAACGGTGTGCGGGGCTTCTTCGAGGTCTGGGACGATTGCCCGTATGACCTCTGCAACGCCTTCCTCCGAGCGCCGCGTGTCCGCCCGTATCGGCGCCATCTCCGAGTCCGCCACCCTCGCCGTGGACGCCAAGGCCAAGGCCCTCAAGGCCGCCGGGCGTCCGGTGATCGGCTTCGGCGCCGGCGAGCCCGACTTCCCGACCCCGGACTACATCGTCGAGGCCGCGGTCGAAGCCTGCCGCAACCCGAAGTACCACCGCTACACGCCCGCCGGCGGCCTGCCCGAGCTCAAGTCCGCCATCGCCGCCAAGACGCTGCGCGACTCCGGCTACGAGATCGACGCCTCGCAGGTCCTGGTGACCAACGGCGGCAAGCAGGCGATCTACGAGGCGTTCGCGGCCGTCCTGGACCAGGGTGACGAGGTCATCGTCCCGGCCCCGTACTGGACCACGTACCCCGAGTCCATCCGTCTCGCGGGCGGTGTCCCCGTCGAGGTCGTCGCCGACGAGACCACCGGCTACCGGGTCTCCGTCGAGCAGCTGGAGGCCGCGCGCACCGAGCGCACCAAGGTCGTCCTGTTCGTCTCCCCCTCCAACCCGACCGGCGCGGTCTACAGCGAGGACGACGCCCGCGCGATCGGCGAGTGGGCGGCCGCGCACGGCCTGTGGGTGCTGACGGACGAGATCTACGAGCACCTGGTCTACGGGGACGCGAAGTTCACCTCCCTGCCCGTGCTGGTCCCGGCCCTGCGCGACAAGTGCATCATCGTGAACGGCGTCGCCAAGACGTACGCGATGACCGGCTGGCGCGTGGGCTGGGTCATCGCCCCGCAGGACGTGATCAAGGCCGCGACGAACCTGCAGTCGCACGCCACCTCCAACGTCTCCAACGTGGCGCAGGTCGCCGCGCTGGCCGCCGTCTCGGGCGACCTGGAGGCCGTCGCGGAGATGCGCAAGGCGTTCGACCGCCGCCGCCAGACCATGGTCCGGATGCTGAACGAGATCGACGGCGTGTTCTGCCCGACCCCCGAGGGCGCGTTCTACGCGTACCCCTCGGTCAAGGACCTGCTCGGCAAGGAGATCCGCGGCAAGCGCCCGCAGACCTCCGTGGAGCTGGCCGCGCTGATCCTGGACGAGGCCGAGGTCGCGGTGGTCCCGGGCGAGGCGTTCGGCACCCCCGGCTACCTGCGCCTCTCGTACGCCCTGGGCGACGAGGACCTGGTGGAGGGCGTGTCCCGCGTCCAGAAGCTCCTGGCCGAGGCCAAGGTCTGACCCCGGCCCCACCCGAGCGGCGCCTTCCCCACGGGGGGAGGCGCCGCTCGCCGTTTCGGCTTCAGCCGCGCCATCCAGCCCCGACGGCGTGCGGGGCGCGGGGCCGGGCGGAGCCCGGGAGGCACCGCTCAGGCGTTCGCGCAAGCCCCCGATCGGTAAAACCCCCTCCCGCCGAGCGCAGCGGTACGGCAGGATCACCGGATGGAGCACGCACGCGATCTCACGCTTCTTCCGAAGGCCCACCTCCACCTGCACTTCACCGGCTCGATGCGACCATCGACCCTGCTGGAGCTGGCCGACAAGTACGGCGTGCGCCTCCCCGACGCCCTCACCGCCGACGAGCCGCCCAAGCTCCGCGCCACCGACGAGCGCGGCTGGTTCCGCTTCCAGCGCCTCTACGACACCGCCCGCTCCTGCCTGCGCGAGCCGGAGGACATCCAGCGCCTGGTGCGCGAGGCCGCGGAGGAGGACGTACGGGACGGCAGCGGCTGGCTGGAGATCCAGGTGGATCCCACCTCCTACGCCCCCCTGCTGGGCGGGATGATCCCGGCGGTCGAGATCATCCTCGACGCGGTGGACGCGGCCTCCCGCGAGACCGGACTCGGCATGCGGGTCCTGATCGCCGCGAACCGCATGAAGCACCCCCTCGACGCCCGCACCCTGGCCCGGCTCGCCGTGCGCTACGCCGACCGCGGCGTCGTCGGCTTCGGGCTCTCCAACGACGAGCGGCGCGGCATGGCCCGCGACTTCGACCGGGCCTTCGCCATCGCCCGCGACGGCGGCCTCCTCGCGGCCCCGCACGGCGGCGAGCTGACCGGCCCCGCCTCGGTCCGGGACTGCCTGGACGATCTGCACGCGTCCCGCATCGGGCACGGCGTACGGGCGGCGGAGGACCCGCGGCTGCTCAAGCGGCTCGCGGACCGGCAGATCACCTGCGAGGTCTGCCCGGCGTCCAACGTCGCCCTCGGGGTGTACCAGCGGCCGGAGGACGTGCCGCTGCGCACGCTGTTCGAGGCCGGGGTGCCGATGGCGCTGGGCGCGGACGACCCGCTGCTGTTCGGGTCCCGGCTGGCGGCCCAGTACGAGATCGCGCGCCGCCACCACGCCTTCACGGACGCGGAGCTCGCGGAGCTGGCCCGCCAGTCGGTGCGCGGCAGCGCGGCGCCGGAGGAGGTGCAGGCCAAGCTGCTGGCGGGGATCGACCACTGGCTCACCGGGTGAGCCGCAGGTCCCCCTCGTAGCAGTCGGCGCGCACCCGGCGGCCGTCGGGGAAGCCGATCTCCAGGTGGGTGCGGCCCTGTTCGGGCAGCGCGAACTCGGCGACGGAGGCGACGGTCTCGCCGAGGTGCCGCAGGAAGGGGTGGTCGCCGAGGTCCTCACCGACCTCGATACGGCCCCACTCCCCCATGTCGTACGGCTTGTGCGGCGCGGCGGACTCGACGATGAGGCACTGGTCGGACCCGGTGGTGATCCGGATGGAGTCGCCGACGCTGTCGATCAGCCATACGTCGAGCGGGGACTCGGAGCGTTCGCCGTCGCTGATGTGCCAGGAGGCGACGACCCTGCTGAGCGTGCGGCCCACGAGCCGGGTGGGGTCCGTACCGGCGCCGTGCAGAGGGCAGAGCATGGGCGGCCGGGGCTCCTCAGATGCTGACGCCGACCGTCACCGGCTCGTTGACGAGGGTGACGCCGAAGGCCGCGTGGACGCCCGCGACGACCTCGCGGGCCAGGGTGAGCAGGTCCTCGGTGGTGGCCTCGCCGCGGTTGGTGAGGGCGAGGGTGTGCTTGGTGGAGATGCGGGCGGGGCCGCTGCCGTAGCCCTTGGTGAAGCCGGCCTTGTCGATCAGCCAGGCCGCGCTGGTCTTCGTACGGCCCTCACCCGCGGGGTAGGCGGGCGGGGCGGCCTCGGCGCCGAGGCGGTCCTGGACGCGGGCGAGGAAGGCGGCGTAGGCGTCGTCCGTCAGGATCGGGTTGTGGAAGAAGGATCCGGCGGACCAGGTGTCGTGGTCGGCGGGGTCGAGGACCATGCCCTTGCCGGCGCGCAGGCGCAGGACGGTCTCGCGGGCCGCGGCGGCGGGGACCCGGTCGCCCGCCCCGACGCCGAGGGCGCGGGCGGTCTCGGGGTACTTGACCGGCGCGGAGAGGCCGCCGGCGTCCTCCAGGGCGAAGCGCACGCGGAGGACGACGTAGCGGTCGGGCTGGTCCTTGAAGGTGCTGTGGCGGTACCGGAAGGCGCAGTCGGCGGCGCTGAGGGTGACCGTCTCGCCGGTGGTGCGGTCGTAGGCGACGACCTCGCTGATGGTGTCGCAGACCTCCTGGCCGTACGCCCCGACGTTCTGGATGGGGGTGGCGCCGGCCGAGCCGGGGATTCCGGCGAGGCATTCGATGCCGGCGAGGCCCGCCTCGACGGTACGGGCGACGGCGTCGCTCCAGTTCTCGCCGGCGGCGAGCTCCAGGCGGGTCCCGTCCAGGTGGAAGCCGGTGGTGGCGATGCGCAGGGCGGTGCCGTCGAAGCCCTGGTCGCCGATGACCAGGTTGCTGCCGCCGCCGATGATCAGGAGGGGCGTGCCGCTCTCGTCCGCGGCGCGGACGGCGGCCACCACCTCGGCGTCGGTGGTGGCGGTGACCAGGCGGGCGGCGGGACCACCGAGACGGAAGGTGGTCAGGGGGGCGAGGGGGGCGTCGTGGAGTTCCTGCACGTGGACAAGAGTACGGTCCGTGCCCCTCGCATCCCGGCGGGGCCACGGCCGCACCTCAGTACGCCGCCCCGCGCTCGGCGAGCCGCCGCTCGGCCTCGTCCCAGCCGATGGGGAGTTCGCTCGCGGGCACGGTCCAGAAGGTGAAGGCGGATTCCTTCGTGTAAGCGGCGGCGGCGCGGGAGCCGGAGCGGTGGGGCTCGGCGCGGGCGAAGCGGTAGAGGGCGTCGCGGTCCTCCCAGGCGGACAGGGTGAGGAAGGTACGGCCGAGGACGCGGGCCCGGAGGGCGGCGCCGTGGGCGCCCGGGGCCGCGCGGACCTGGCGGATGATGCCGGGGGACCTGAGCAGGAACCGGAGGGCTCCGGCGAGGGTGGCGGTCTCGAAGCGGGAGGCCATGACGTACACCTCGGCGCCGGGGTCGGGGCGATGCGGGGTGGACCAGGGGATGTCGGGCATGACGGGCTCTCCTCCGGTGCGGGGTCAGCGGGTCGCGGCGATCTTGTCCACCGGGCCGGCGGGGGCGAGCGGGGCCGCGGCCCGGGCGGTGTCCCTGGCCCGGCGCGGCACCAGCAGGGCCAGCGCGGCGGCGACGGCGACCGCCGCGGCCCCGATCCACAGCGCGGGCACGGTGCCGTCGGTGAACGCCTGCGGGGACTCGTAGCCGCCCTGGGCGGAGAAGACCGAGGCGAGGACGGCCACGCCGAGGGCTCCGCCGACCTCGCGGAGGGCGTTGTTGGTGCCGGAGGCCCGGCCCTGGTCGGCGGGGGCCACGGTGGACATCAGGACGTTGGCGGCGGGCGCGAAGTACAGCGCCATGCCGATCCCGCTGAGGATCAGCGGCGGGAGCTGCGCCGCGTACGAGATCTCGGCGTCCAGGACCGCGGCGAACCAGCCGAGGCCGAGCGCCTGGAAGGCCAGTCCGGCGGCGACGACCGGGCGGCCGCCGATGCGGTCGGACAGGATCCCGGCCAGCGGGGCGATGATCATCGGCATACCGGTCCAGGGCAGCATGCGCAGTCCGGCCTCGGTGGGCGAGTAGCCGGCGACGCCCTGGAAGAACTGGCTGAGCAGGAAGATCGAGCCGAACATGCCGAGGAACATCAGCAGCCCGGCGATGTTGATGCCGAAGAAGCCGCGGTCGCGGAAGAGCCGCATGGGGAGCATGGGGTTCGGGTGGGTGAACCCGTGGCGGACGAAGGCTCCGACGAGCACGCTGCCTGCGATCAGCCCGGTGAGGACGGGGGCGCTGGTCCAGCCCTCGGCGTTGGCGTTGACGAGGGCGTAGACGATCCCGAAGAGGCCGGTGCTGACGAGGACGGTGCCCAGGACGTCGAGGCGGGCGTCCGGCACGGTGGATTCCGCGAGGCGCAGCCGGGCGAGCGGGATCACGGCGAGGCCGATCGGCACGTTCAGCCAGAAGATCCACTGCCAGGAGATGTGCTCGGTGAGGCTGCCGCCGATGAGGGGGCCGCTGGCGACGGCGAGGCCGGTGACGGCGCCGTAGATCCCGAGGGCCAGGCCGCGGCGGGCGGGCGGCACGGCGGCGGTGAGCAGGGTGAGGGTGAGCGGCATCATGACGGCGGCGCCGACGCCCTGCACGGCGCGGGCGGCGATGAGCGCGTCGATACCGGGCGAGAGGGCGGCCGCGGCGGAGGCACCGGTGAAGACGGCGAGGCCCGCTATGAACAGCCGGCGGCGGCCGAAGCGGTCACCGAGGGCGGAGCCGAAGAGGAGCAGGACGGCGAAGGTGAGCGTGTAGGCGTTCACCGTCCACTCCAGGTCCTCCAGCCGGCCGCCGAGGTCCTCGCGGATGGCGGGGAGGGCGGTGGTGACGACGAGGTTGTCGAGGGCGGCCATGAAGCTGGCCACGCCGGTGAGGACGAGGGCCCAGACGGCCGGGCCGCGGAGCCGGGTGTCGGGGTCGGTGCCGGGGTTGGTGCCGGGGTCGGCGCCTGGGTTGGTGCCCGGGCTGGTGTCGGCGCCTTGCGTGTGCTGCATGATGGTCCCCCTGCTGGTTGTTAGTTATTGCTGACTAACTTTCGTGGGCATGGGAAAGCGCGCGATCCGGCCCGCGCGCCGCCCCTCACACCTCAAGACGGCCGGTGACGCGGGCCGACGGGTAGAACCCCTCCCACACCCGGTGCTCGAACGGGAAGCCCATGGCGGCCAGGACATTGATCAGCATCCCGTAGGCCATGAAGACCGTGGTCTCCTCCGGGTTCCCGCCGAGCGGCAGGTGGGCGGTGTCCCACAGCTCCATCCAGCCGGAGCGGACGGCCTCCCCGAACTCGTGGTCGCCGGCCGCCTCGGCGGCGGCCACGGCCACGTACATCTGGAGCTGCATCTGGAGCTTGTCGGGATCTTCGGTGATCAGCCGGGTGTAGGCGTTGGCCATGGCCTGATGGGCCGCCTCCCCGTGCAGCCCTTCGACGGCGGTGGCGAAGTGCTCGCGCATGTCCTTGAGGCACCGCTCGGATGCGGCCTGGAAGATCGCCTGCTTGTTGGGGAAGAGCCGGAAGAGGTACGGCTGCGAGACGCCCACGCGCTTGGCGATCGCCTCGGTGGAGGTCCCGTGGTAGCCGCCGCGGGCGAACTCGTGCATCGCCGCGCGGATGACGCTCTCGCGCCGCTCCTCTGCGCTCATCCTTGCCATGTTGTTAAGTTAGTGGCCAATCACTAACTGCGTCAAGGGGCGTGTTCCCCGGCACGGAGCGGCGTGCGGGAGGCGCGGGGCACGCGAAGGGGGCGGGGTTTCCCCCCCGCCCCCTCACTCTCCCCCGGTGCCGCTCAGGCCAGCGCGACCACGGCGCGGGACATGCCGAGGACCTTCTGACCGGCACTGACGGCCGTCAGGTCGACCCGCACCCGGTTGTCGTCCAGCTTCACCGCGACCTTCGCGGAGACCTCGATCAGCCCGCCCGCCTCGTCGTTCGGGACCACGACCGGCTTGGTGAAGCGCACGCCGTACTCGACCACCGCGCCCGGGTCTCCGACCCAGTCGGTGACCACGCGGATCGCCTCGGCCATCGTGAACATGCCGTGCGCGATCACGTCCGGCAGCCCGACCTCCTTGGCGAACTTCTCGTTCCAGTGGATCGGGTTGAAGTCGCCGGAGGCGCCCGCGTACTGCACCAGCGTGGCGCGCGTCACGGGGAAGGACGCCGCGGGCAGCTCGGTGCCGACCTCGACGTCGGCGTACTTGATCAGCGCTGCCATGTCATGCCTCCTCGGGGGCGCGGGAGACGAGCTTCGTCCAGGCCGTCACCACGTGCTCGCCGGTCTCGTCGTGGACCTCGCCGCGGATGTCGATGATGTCGTTGCCGGCGAGGGACTTCACGGCCTCGATGGTGGAGGCCACCGAGAGGCGGTCACCCGCGCGCACCGGGCGGGAGTAGGCGAACTTCTGGTCGCCGTGCACGACGCGGCTGTAGTCCAGGCCCAGCTGCGGGTCCTCGACGACCTGCCCGGCGGCCTTGAACGTGATCGCGAACACGAACGTCGGCGGGGCGATCACATCGGGGTGGCCGAACGCCTTGGCGGCCTCGGGGTCGGTGTAGACGGGATTGGTGTCTCCCACCGCCACCGCGAATTCGCGGATCTTCTCCCGGCCGACCTCGTACGGATCGGTGGGCGGGTAGCTCCGCCCCACGAAGGACTGGTCGAGAGCCATGACTCACTACCTCCTGATGAAGGGACACGAAACACACGGAAACAAAGACAGGGGCGAAGATCAGGCACGGAAACGACACGAGGCCGCCCCCAATGAAGGGGACGACCTCATGACGGTGCCTGTATTCGAGACTTCGCTGGGGTCAGCGGGTCTCGCGGTGCGCGGTGTGCGAGTTGCAGCGCGGGCAGTGCTTCTTCATCTCCATGCGGTCCGGGTTGTTACGCCGGTTCTTCTTGGTGATGTAGTTCCGCTCCTTGCACTCCACGCAGGCCAGCGTGATCTTCGGGCGGACGTCGGTGGCAGCCACGTGAGTGCTCCTTGACGGACTATGGGACGGATGAACGCATAAAAGAGTAGCCGATCGGGAGACCGACCCCGCAATCGGCTACTGTGGGTAGCGGCGACCGGACTTGAACCGGTGACACAGCGATTATGAGCCGCTTGCTCTACCGACTGAGCTACGCCGCTTTGATGTGATCAGCTCCCCACCCGAGGGCGGGGAACCTCTCTCACCAGAGCCCCAATGCGGAATCGAACCGCAGACCTTCTCCTTACCATGGAGACGCTCTACCGACTGAGCTATTGGGGCGAGCGATGAAGACATTACACGGTTGCCCGCCGATCGCCCAAATCCTTTGCGGCACCTGGGCTCGGAGGGGGTTCGCCGGCTCTTCCCGATCAAGCCTCCACGCGCCCCCGGCCCTCTTCCCGGCCTTTTTGTGCGCGGGCTCACATCCGCGCGGGGCACCACACCGGTACGACTATTGCGCTCCTCCCCGAAGCGGAGTGCGCCGCGCCCTACGCTCTGAGCACGCTGCGTGATCTTGGCCCGTGGCCGCGGCCACGGCCCCGAGAACCGCCCGAGCCACCGCAGGAGCGCGATGTCCGACAGCCAGCCGCAGCAGCCGTTCCACTCCCCCCGCGGCGGCAACGGCAACGCTGCCGCCCCGGAGGGCACCACCCTGCTGCTCGCCGGGGCCCGCCTCACCGACGGCCGCACCGTCGACGTCCGCCTCGGCGGGGGCCGGATCCAGGCCGTCGGCACGGCGGGCAGCCTGCTCTCGCCGACGCTGTCCCGGGTGGACCTCGGCGGCTACCTGCTCCTCCCCGCTCCCGCCGAACCGCACGCCCACGGGGACACCGCCCTCACCGCCGATGTGGAAGGGCCCGTCTCCTACAGCCCCGACGAGGTCCAGCGCCGGGCCACCGAGGCCGCCCTGCTCCAGCTCGGGCACGGCGCCACCGCGATGCGCTCCCACGTCCGCATCGGCGACGTGCACGGCCTCGGCCCCCTGGAGGCCGTGCTCCAGGCCCGCCGCTCCCTGCGCGGGCTCGCCGATCTGACCGCCGTCGCCGTCCCCCGGCTGCTGACCGGGGTGGCCGGCGCGGACGGGCTCGCGATGCTGCGGGACGCGGTGAAGATGGGCGCCTCGGTGATCGGCGGCTGCCCGGACCTGGACCCGGACCCGTCGGGCTTCCTCGAAGCCGTCCTGGGACTCGCCGACGAGCACGGCTGCCCCGTGGACCTCCACACGGACGGTGACGATCCCGCCCGCCTCTCCCGGCTCGCCGCCATGGCCGGCGGGCTGCGGCCCGGGGTGACCATCGGCCCCTGCGGCGGCCTCTCCCGGCTCCCCCTGGACGCGGCGACCCGCGCCGCCGACCAGCTCGCGGCGGCCGGCGTACGGGTCACCTGCCTGCCCCAGGGCGACTGCGCGGCCCTGGAACGCCGCGGCCTGCGCACCGCCCCCGTACGGCTGCTGCGCGCGGCCGGTGTGCTCGTCGCCGCGGGCAGCGGGGCGCTGCGGGACGTCGGCAACCCGGTCGGCCGGGGCGACCCGCTGGAGGCCGCGTACCTCCTGGCCTCCCAGGGCGGGCTCCGGGCCGCCGAAGCCTACGAGACGGTGAGCGCCTGCGCCCGCGCCGCGATGGGCCTGCCGGAGGTGCGGGTGGAGGCGGGCTTCCCCGCGGAGCTGCTCGCGGTGCGCGGGGAGCGGATCGCGGGCGTGCTGTCCCTCGCGTACAGCCGGATCGTGATCCACCGCGGGCGGGTGGTAGCCCGTACGAGTGCGGTGCGGGAGTACTGCGACTCCGCGGTCGCCGTCGCCCTGGACCTGCCCCGGCAGGGCCGTACGGAGCCCGGCCCCTGAAGTTCGCCGTGCGTTCGCGGGCAGCCGCGCCCGGCTCGACGTACGGTCGGGTCATGCGCATCGTCATCGCGGGTGGACACGGTCGGATCGCGCTGCGGCTGGAGCGCCTGCTCGCCGCGCGCGGGTACGAGGTCGCGGGCATCATCCGCGACCCGGCACAGGGCGACGACCTCAGGGCGGCGGGTGCCGAGCCGGTGCTCTGTGATCTGGAGTCGGCCTCGGTGGAGCACGTGGCGGGGATCCTTCAGGGCGCGGACGTGGCGGTGTTCGCCGCGGGCGCCGGACCCGGCAGCGGCGCGGGACGCAAGGACACCGTGGACCGCGGGGCGGCGGTCCTGCTCGCGGACGCGGCGGAACGGGCGCGGGTGAGCCGCTTCCTGATGGTCTCTTCGATGGGCGCCGACTCCCACCACGGCGGTGACGAGGTCTTCGACGCCTACCTGCGGGCGAAGGGCGAGGCCGACGACCATGTCCGCACCCGCCTCGGCCTGGAGTGGACCGTCCTGCGGCCGGGCTCGCTGATCGACGACGCCGGGACGGGCCTGGTCCGGCTGGAGGCCCGGACGGGCCGCGGGATGATCCCGCGCGACGACGTGGCCGCCGTACTGGCCGAGCTGGTCGAGACCCCGGCGACGGCGGGGCTGACCCTGGAGCTGGTCTCCGGCTCGACGCCGGTGCAGGTGGCCGTGAAGGACGTGGCGGGCAACTGACGCCCTGTCGGGCGGTGCGGGAACCCGGGCATTCGGGCCATGACGAAAGAACCCCCGTCCTCTGCGATACCGCAGAAAACGGGGGTTCCACTCGCGTGGCGGCGCCAGGATTCGAACCTGGGTAGGCTAAGCCGACGGATTTACAGTCCGCTCCCATTGGCCACTCGGGCACACCGCCATGGGATGTCGCCGGTGAGTCCGCTTTGTGGCGGTGCTCCTTGGCAACGACGTAAACGATACCTGATGACCGGGGGTGCTTCGCCACCGGATTGATCAGCGCCGCGGGTGGGCGCGGTGGCTAGGCTTTGCCGAGCGGTCCGGGCATGTCCGGCCGCGCCCTCCGGGGCGATCACACCCGACTTCAAGGAGCCACAGCACATGGCCGACTCCAGTTTCGACATCGTCTCGAAGGTCGAGCGGCAGGAGGTCGACAACGCCCTCAACCAGGCCGCCAAGGAGCTCTCGCAGCGCTACGACTTCAAGGGCACCGGCGCCACCATCGCCTGGTCCGGCGAGAAGATCCTGATGGAGGCGAACTCCGAGGAGCGCGTCAAGGCCGTCCTCGACGTCTTCGAGACCAAGCTGGTCAAGCGCGGGATCTCGCTCAAGGCGCTGGACGCCGGCGAGCCGCAGCTGTCCGGCAAGGAGTACAAGATCTTCGCCAACATCGAGGAGGGCATCTCCCAGGAGAACGCCAAGAAGGTGGCGAAGATCATCCGGGACGAGGGTCCCAAGGGCGTCAAGGCCCAGGTCCAGGGCGAGGAGCTGCGCGTCAGCTCCAAGAGCCGTGACGACCTCCAGGCGGTCCAGGCGCTCCTCAAGGGCAAGGACCTGGACTTCGCGATCCAGTTCGTGAACTACCGCTGACCGAGGTCCCCGACCTGTACGAAGCGGCCGGATGATCCGGTGCGCGGTGAGCCCATCCGCCCCGGCGGGTGGGCTCAGGTGCTTCCCGGGACCCCTCTCCTCCGCACGGCTCGCGCCTCCGGTGGTGGGGCGTGTGTGCGGGGCGTGAGCGGCGCGTGCGCGGTCGTGGGCTTCCGTGGGTACTTGGGGGGCGGGGAGTGCGCCCAGCACGGTGGTGGCATCACATCACCGCGTGGCAGGGGGTTCTCGCATGCCTGGGGCCGGCACGTTCCGCGACGACTTCTGGGCGTCCGTCGTCGTCGCTCTGGTCGCCATCCCCCTGTGCGTGGGGGTGGCGGTCGCCTCCGGGGTGCCGGCCGAGCTGGGGATCGTCACCGGCGTGGTCGGCGGGCTCGTCACCGGCTGGTTCCGGGGGAGCTCGCTCCAGGTGAGCGGGCCCGCGGCCGGGCTCACCGTGCTCGTCTACGAGGCGGTGCAGACGTACGGCCTCCCCGCGCTCGGGGTGCTGGTGCTCGCCGCCGGGGTGGTGCAGCTGGGCCTGGGGGCGCTGCGGCTGGGCCGGTGGTTCCGGGCGATCTCCGTCGCCGTCGTGCAGGGGATGCTGGCCGGCATCGGGCTGGTGCTGATCTCGGGGCAGCTGTACGCCCTGAGTGACGCCGACGCCCCCGGGCACACCCTGGCGAAGCTCGGCGGGGTGCACGGGCTCGCCTCGCGGGCCGACTGGGCCGCCGTGCTGCTGGGGGTGGGCACGATCGCCCTCATGGTGCTGTGGCGGCGGGTGCCCGCCCGGCTGCGGCTGCTGCCCGGGGCGCTCGTCGGGGTGGCCGTCGCCACCGCCGCGGCCGCGCTGCTGGAACTGCCCGTGGAGAAGGTGCGGGTGACGGGGGTGCTGGAGGCGGTGTCCCCGCCCGCCTGGGGCGAGTTCGAGGTGCTGGCCACCGTGGGAGCGGCCGGGACCGTGATCGCGCTGGCGCTGATCGCCTCCGCCGAGACGCTGTTCAGCGCCGCCGCCGTGGACCGGATGCACGACGGCCCGCGGACCGAGTACGACAAGGAGCTCATCGCTCAGGGGGTGGGCAACAGCGTCTGCGGGCTGCTCGGGGCGCTGCCGATGACCGCCGTGATCGTCCGCAGCGCCGCCAACGTGGAGGCCGGGGCGCGGACCCGGGCCTCGCGGGTGCTGCACGGCGTCTGGCTGCTCGTCTTCGCCGTGGCCTTCCCCCAGGTGCTGGAGAGCGTGCCGCTCGCCGCGCTGGCGGGGGTGCTGCTGCACGCGGGCTGGAAGCTGCTGCCCGTCCGGACGGTGGCCTCGCTGTGGCGCACGCACCGGGGCGAGGCGGTGGTGCTGGTGGTCACGGCCACCGCGATCGTGGCCACCAACCTGTTCGAGGGCGTGCTGATCGGGCTGGGGCTGGCCATCGCGAAGGCGGCCTGGGAGACCTCCCACGTACACATCGAGGAGGTCTGGGAGGACGGGGAACTGCGCGTACGGGTCCTGGGCAATGCCAGCTTCCTGCGGCTGCCCAAACTGCTCGACGCCCTGGACGCGCTGCCGCACGGGCAGCCGGTGCGGCTCGACCTCAGCGGGCTGCGCCACCTCGACCACGCCTGCCTGACGGCGCTGGAGGGCTGGGAGCGTACGCGGACGCCGCTCGCCGGCCGGGAGGGCGTCGTCTAGGCCCGCTACCCTCCGCCCGTGACGGATGAGTTGAGGCGGACTCTGGGGGTCTCCGACGCGGTCGTCGTCGGACTGGGCGCGATGGTCGGCGCCGGGATCTTCGCGGCCCTCGCCCCGGCGGCTCGGGCGGCGGGCGGCGCCCTGCTGGCGGCGCTCGCCGTGGCGGCCCTGGTGGCCTACTGCAACGCGCACTCCTCGGCGCGGCTCGCCGCCCGGTACCCGGCCTCCGGCGGCACGTACGTCTACGGGCGGGAGCGGCTGGGCCCGTTCTGGGGGTACCTGGCGGGCTGGGGCTTCGTGGTCGGCAAGACGGCCTCCTGCGCGGCGATGGCCCTCACGGTGGGCGCGTACGTCTGGCCCGGCCGGCAGCATGCGGTGGCCGTCGCGGCGGTGGTGGCGCCGACCGCCGCGGGCTACGGCGGTGTGCGGACGTCGGCCCGGATCGCCCGGCTGATCGTGGCGGTGGTGCTGGCGGTGCTCGCCGGGGTGGTCGTGGTGTGCCTGTCCTCGGAGGCGGCGGACGCCGGGCGGCTCGGCGGGACGGCGCCGGGCCCGCTCGGGCTGCTGCAGGGGGCGGGCCTGCTGTTCTTCGCCTTCGCGGGCTACGCCCGGATCACCACCCTGGGCGAGGAGGTGCGCGATCCGGAGCGGACGATCCCGCGGGCGGTGCCGCTCGCGCTCGGGATCGCGCTGCTGGTGTACGCCGCGGTCGCGGTGGCGGCGCTGTCGGTGCTCGGGGCGGAGGGGCTGGCGCGGTCGTCGGCGCCGCTGGCCGACGCGGTCCGGGCGGCCGGGTGGCCCGGACTGGTCCCGGTCGTCCGGGTGGGCGCGGCCCTGGCCGCGCTGGGCTCGCTGCTGGCCCTGGTGCTGGGGGTGTCGAGGACCACCCTTGCGATGGCCCGCGACGGCCATCTCCCGCGCGCGCTGGCCACCGTACATCCGCGGCGGCGGGTGCCGCACCATGCCGAGGTGGCAGTGAGTGCGGTCGTGGCCGTGCTCGCGGCGACGGCCGATCTGCGGGGCGCGATCGGTTTCTCCTCCTTCGGAGTGCTGGCCTACTACGCGATCGCGAACGCCTCCGCGTGGACTCTCGATTCAGCTGTCAAGGGTCGTGCCGTGGCAGCGGTCGGACTGTCCGGCTGTGTGGTGCTGGGGTGTGCGCTGCCCCTGGCCTCGGCGGTGACCGGGGCGGCGGTGCTGGCTCTGGGCGCGCTGGCCTACGGGCTGCGCCGCGGCCGGGTCAGATCCGGGATCTGAACTCCTCCCAGGGCGCGAACTCCAGGTCTTCCTCCTCCCCCAGGCCCGATTCCGCGCAGAACCAGGCGGTGCCGTCGAGCCAGCCGCGCAGCCAGCCGGCCAGGCTCGGGGTGTCGACGGACCAGGCGAGGTCCGGCTCACCCGGGTTGGGGTCGAACAGCAGGACCTGGGCGGTGCCGGAACGGCAGTCGACGCAGGCGTACATGGCGCAGCCGAAGTCGGCCACGGGCAGGACCCCTTCGGGCCAGCGCCACCCGGACTCCCGCTGCGCCCGGTAGACCGCGACGGCCCGGCGCAGTGGGAGCAGGCCCTGTTCCGGGCCGAATCCCCCGTCCCCCACCTGGGTGTAGAGGCGGGCGAGCAGGGGCGGCAGCGGGAAGCCGACTATGCCCTCGGCCCGGGCGATCTCCCCGGCGCCCAGGGGCGCGGGGAGGGCCTTTCGGTGCGCACGCGCGGAGTTGTGCGCGCGGGTGGCGACTTGCTCCAGCAACTGCTCGGTCTCGTTCATGCGTTCATGGTGGCGCACCCCACCGACACGCGGCCCGGCCTGTGGACAACCACTGACCGGGCCGCGTCAAACTACCCTCGGAACACACGTCACAACGACGTCGAGCCCCAGGTCAGGGCCCCCGTCACCGGGTCGCGAACGGCGCGTCCGTCGGTACGATTTCCCGCCCCAGCGGCAGCAGGGACAGCGGAACCATCTTGAAGTTGGCGATGCCGAACGGGATACCGATGATCGTGACGCACAGCGCGATGCCCGTGACGATGTGGCCCAGGGCCAGCCACCAGCCGGCCAGGACCAGCCACAGGACATTGCCCACGCAGGACCCGGCGCCGGCGTCACGGCGCTCGACGGTGGTGTAGCCGAAGGGCCAGAGGGCGTACACGGCGATGCGGAAGGCGGCGATCCCGAAGGGGATGCCGATGATCGTGATGCACAGCAGCACACCCGCGAGGATGTAGCCCAGGAACAGCCAGACGCCGCTGAGTACGAGCCAGATGATGTTGAGAATGGTCTTCACTGCCTGCGGCCTGCCATCTGTTCGAGCCGGGCGATGCGCTCGGCCATCGGGGGGTGGGTCGAAAACATCTTGGTCAGTCCCTGACCGGGGCGGAAGGGATTGGCGATCATCATGTGACTCGCCGTCTCCAGTCTCGGTTCGGGGGGCAGCGGAAGCTGCTTGGTGCCCGCGTCGAGCTTGCGCAGCGCGCTGGCCAGGGCCAGCGGGTCGCCGGTGAGCTGGGCGCCGGAGGCGTCCGCCTCGTACTCGCGCGAGCGGCTGATGGCCAGCTGGATCACCGAGGCGGCCAGCGGGCCAAGGATCATGATCAGCAACATGCCGATGAGGCCGGGGCCCTCGTCGTCGTTCGAGCGGCCGACCGGGATCAGCCAGGCGAAGTTCACCAGGAACATGATCACGGAGGCGAGCGCTCCGGCGACGGACGAGATCAGGATGTCGCGGTTGTAGACGTGGCTGAGCTCGTGCCCGATGACCCCGCGCAGCTCGCGCTCGTCGAGGATGCGCAGGATGCCCTCGGTGCAGCAGACCGCGGCGTTGCGCGGGTTGCGGCCGGTGGCGAAGGCGTTGGGGGCCTCGGTGGGCGAGATGTAGAGCCGTGGCATCGGCTGGCGCGCGGAGGTGGAGAGCTCGCGCACCATGCGGTACAGCTGTGGCGCCTCGAACTCGCTGACGGGGCGGGCGCGCATCGCGCGTAGAGCCAGCTTGTCGCTGTTCCAGTACGCGTAGGCGTTCGTCCCGAGGGCGACGACCAGGGCGATGATGAGGCCGCCCCGGCCGAAGAAGCTGCCGATGAGGATGATGAGTGCGGACAGCCCGCCGAGGAGTACGGCGGTCTTGAGCCCGTTGTGCCGGCGGTGCACGGTACGCCCTCCAAGTGGTGCGGCAGGGGGAGCCCCGTCATGGATCTGAGGGTCTACGGTCCAGTGGACCCTCCCTTCCTGGTCAACGCGAGGTGAGGGCGGCTGGTTCCCAGGGGCGTGCGGGGACGGCGGCCCGCCGCCGCCCCGGGAGGGGGCCGGCGGGGCCGCGGCGGGCACTGCTCCGTACGGGTGAGCGCGCGGCCGGGGCGCGCCGGATCACTGCGCGAACAGGCTCCCCGAGGCGACGCGCAGGACGAGCTGCGGGGCGCCGGAGAGGATCACCGCGGTGACCGCGGTGGCGACGATGGCGGCCGTGACCGGCCAGGGGGCGCGGACGCGGGCCGGTCCCGCCCCGTCGGCCGTCTCTTCCCCGGCCGCCTTGTCCCCGGCTGCCTCGGGCCCGCGGAAGAGGAGCGCCGTCCAGCGCAGGTAGTAGTACAGGGCGATGACGACGTTGACCGCCATGAGCACGGCCAGCCAGCCCAGACCGGCGTCCACGGCGGACCGGAAGACGGTGACCTTGGCGAAGAGGCCGATGATGCCCGGCGGGAGACCGGCCAGGCAGAGCAGGAAGAAGGCCAGGGAGAGGGCGGCGAAGGGGCGCTCGGCGTACAGGCCCCGGTAGTCGCTGATCCGGTGCCGGGGCCGGGTGCGGGCGACGAGGGCGGCCACGGCGAAGGCGCCGAGGTTCACCGCCGCGTACATGAGGGCGTAGGCGAGGGTGGAGCCGATCTGGTCGCGCTCGGAGTACGCGGCGGCCGCGATCGGCACCAGCAGGTAGCCGGCCTGGCCGACGGAGGACCAGGCGAGCAGCCGTACGGCGCTGTGCGGGCGGTCCGGGGACTGGCGCAGCGCGGCGGCGTTGCCCAGGGTCATGGTGAGCGCGGCGAGGACGGCGAGGGCCGGGCCCCAGATCTGCGAGTACGCCGGGAAGGCGATCACCGTGACGAGGATGAGGCCGGTGAAGCCGACGGCCTTGCCGATCACCGAGAGGTAGCCGGCGATGGGCAGGGGGGCGCCGACGTAGGTGTCGGGGACCCAGAAGTGGAAGGGGACGGCCGCGGTCTTGAAGGCGAAGCCGACGAGGGTGAGGGCGACGCCCGCCATGGCGAGGGTGTCGAGCTGTCCGGGGACGTCTTCGAGGCGGTCGGCCACCTGGGTGAGGTGGAGGGAGCCGGTGGCGGCGTAGACGAAGCTGACGCCCATCAGCGACACGGCGGTGGCGGTGACGGAGGACAGGAAGAACTTCAGGGCGGCCTCGGAGGAGAGCCGGTCGCCGCGGCGCATGCCGACGAGCGCGAAGGCGGGCAGCGAGGCCACTTCGAGCGCGACGATCAGGGTGGCGAGGTCGCGGGAGGCGGGCAGCAGGGTCGCGCCGGCGGCGGAGGAGAGCAGCAGGAACCAGTACTCCCCCGCGGGCATGCGGCTCTCGCGGACGGCGGTCACCGACAGCAGGGCAGTGACCAGGGCCCCGGCGAGCACCAGGAACTGCACGACGACCGTGAACCGGTCGGCGACGTAGCTGCACGCCTCCGGGGCGGCGGTGAGGCAGAAGGTGGCGCGCTCCCCGGTCCGCAGCGGGACCAGGGTGGCGGTCGCGGCGGCCAGGCCCGCCACGGAGATCCAGCCGAGGAGCGGCTTGTGGCGCTCGGCGGTGAAGAGATCGGCGACGAGGACGAGCAGGCCGACGGCGGCGGTGATCACCACGGGGGCGATGGCGAGCCAGTCGACGGACTGGACCAGGCTGGGGGTCTCGGCCGCGAGGACCGTCAGGGCCGTCATGAGGTGCCTCCTGCGAGGAGCTGCTGAACGGCCGGGTCGGTCAGGCCGAGGAGGAGCGCGGGCCACAGGCCGGCGAGGACGGTGAGGGCGACGAGCGGGGTCCAGGCGGCGAACTCGTAGCGCTGGACGTCCGCGACGGCGAGGTCGGGGGCGGTCTCGGGGTCTCCCATGCAGACGCGCCGTACGACGATCAGCAGATAGGCGGCGGTGAGCAGCGTGCCGAGGGCGCCGATGGCCGTGTACGTGAGGAACGCGGGCCGGGAGAGGCCCCGCGCGGGGTCGAAGGCGCCGAAGAGGGCGAGCATCTCCCCCCAGAAGCCGGCCAGGCCGGGCAGGCCGAGGGAGGCGACGGCGGCGAAGGCGAGGAGGGCGCCGAGGCGGGGGGCGCGGCCGTAGAGGGCGGCTCCGGTGGCGCCGGCGAGGGTGTCGAGGTCGGCGGTGCCGTAGCGGTCCTTGAGGGCGCCGACCAGGAAGAAGAGCAGGCCGGTGATCAGGCCGTGGGCGATGTTGGCGAAGAGCGCGCCGTTGACGCCGGTGGGGGTCATGGAGGCGATGCCGAGGAGGACGAAGCCCATGTGGCCGACGGAGGAGTAGGCGATGAGGCGCTTGAGGTCGCCCTTGCTCCCCTTGCGGGCCAGGGCGAGGCAGGCGAGCGATCCGTAGACGATGCCGACGACGGCGAAGGCGCCCAGGTAGGGGGCGAGGGTCCGCATGCCGTCGGGGGTGACGGGGAGCAGGATGCGGACGAACCCGTACGTACCCATCTTGAGCAGGACGCCGGCCAGCAGGACGGAACCGACGGTGGGGGCGGCCGTGTGGGCGTCCGGGAGCCAGCTGTGGAGCGGCCACATGGGCGTCTTGACGGCGAGTCCGATGCCGATGGAGAGCACGGCCAGTAGCTGGGTGGTCGCGGACAGTTCGCGGCCGTTGTCAGTGGCGAGTGCCACCATGTCGAATGTGCCCGCCGTCACACCGACGAGGAGGAGACCGAGCAGCATGACGACGGAGCCGAGCAGGGTGTAGAGGATGAACTTCCAGGCGGCGGCCTGCCGCTGCGCACCGCCCCAGCGGGCGATGAGGAAGTACATCGGGATGAGGACCATCTCGAAGGCGAGGAAGAAGAGCAGCAGGTCGAGGACGGCGAAGGTCGCGAGGGTGCCGGCTTCGAGGACGAGGAGCAGGGCCGTGAACGCCTTCGCGGAGGGGCCCGCGGGGAGCTTGAAGTAGCTGTAGAGCGCGCAGAGGAAGAACAGCAGCGCGGTCATCAGGAGGAGGGGGAGCGAGATGCCGTCGACACCGAGGTGGATCCGCACGTCCAGTGCCGGGATCCAGCTGATGTCCGTCGTCGCCTGGAAGCGGGAGGGGTTGTCGTGGTCGAAGCCCAGGGCGAGGGCGATCGCCGCGGCGAGGATCACGCCGGTCACGGTCACGCCGTGGCGCAGGACGGCCTGTTCGGGGCTGCGGCCCTTGAGGCCGGGCGGGGCCGGGAGGAGGGCCGCGACGGCGCCGAGGAGCGGTGCGGCCACGAGGAACGCCAGAAGGAACTGCATCACGGACGGGCTGATATCAATCACGGCTGACTCACGGCTCACGATCCGGCGTTGACGTTGGCGAGGACGGCGGTGGCGACGGCCAGGACCACGGCGCCGGCGAGCAGGGCGCTCAGGTAGCTCTGCACGTTGCCGGTCTGGGCGCGGCGGACGAGGCCGCCGAGCAGCCGGGTGCCGGTGCCCGCGCCGCGGACGTACGTGTCGACGACCTCGCGGTCGAGGAAGGTGACGAGGCGGGCGGCCGCGCGGACGGGGCGGACGAACAGCCGGTCGTAGACGGCGTCGAGGTGGAAGCCGTCGGCGGCGTGCCGGTGGAGCGGGCCGAGCAGCGCCCTGCCGGGGTCGGGGGCGGGGCCGGGCGGGACGGCGGGGTGGTCGAGGGTGACCTCGGCGACCTCGGGCGCCTCGGCCGCGGATTCGGCGGCGGCGATGTCGGCGGGGACGCCGGAGGCGGAGCCGAGGGCGGCCTTGGCGGTGGCGCGCTGCCAGAGGGCGTAGGTCAGCATCACGCCGAGGACGGCGGCGCCGGTGCCGAGGACGGAGGTGACCAGGCTCGGGCTGAGCTCCTGGCCGTCGAGGCGGTCCCCGATGGGGCCGGCGGCGAGGCCGAGTCCGAGGGTGGGGACGGCGAGCAGCCACAGCACGCCGGTCATGGCGACGGGCTCCTTGCCGTGGTCGGGGGCGGAGGCGCCCCGGCCGCGGAAGGCCATCAGCCAGAGGCGGGCGGCGTAGGCGGCGGTGAGGAGGGCGGTCAGCACACCGGCGGCGAGCACCAGCCAGCCGGCGGCCTCGGGGGCGAGGCCGGAGTGGCCGGTGGCGGTCTGCTCGGCGGCGACGAGGACGGCTTCCTTGGAGAAGAAGCCGGCGAAGGGCGGGATCGCGGCGAGCGCGAGGAGCGCGATCGTCATGGTCCAGAAGGCGTCGGGGATGCGCCGGGAGAGGCCGTCCATGCGGGACATGGCGGCCAGGGAGTTCGTCCCGGCGGCGTGGATGATCACGCCGGCGCCCAGGAAGAGGAGCGCCTTGAAGGCGCCGTGGGAGAGGAGGTGGAAGACGGCGGCGGAGCGGTCGCCGACGGCCAGGGCGCCGGTCATGTAGGCGAGCTGACCGACCGTGGAGTAGGCGAGGACCCGCTTGATGTCGTCCTGGGCGAGGGCGGCGAGGGCGGATCCGACCATCGTGACGGCCGCCATGACGGCCATGACCACCAGCGCGGCCGCGGAGGCGGCGAAGACGGGCAGGAGGCGGGCGATGAAGTAGACACCGGCGGCGACCATCGTCGCGGCGTGGATCAGGGCGGACACCGGGGTGGGGCCGGCCATGGCGTCGGGGAGCCAGGTGTGCAGCGGGAACTGCGCGGACTTGCCCGCCACTCCGGCGAGCAGGAGCAGCGCGATGACGGTCGGGTGGTCGAGTCCGCCCGCGGCGACGGTGTCCAGGATCTTCGTGATCCGGAAGGAGCCGGCGTCGGCGGCGAGGGCGAACAGGCCGATCAGGAAGGGGACGTCGCCGAGCTTGGTGACGAGGAACGCCTTGAGGGAGGCGGAGCGGGCCGCTTCGGTCTCCCAGTAGTGGCCGACGAGGAAGTAGGAGCAGATGCCCATGACCTCCCAGCCGACCAGCAGCACCATCAGGTCGCCGGAGTAGACGACGAGCAGCATGGCGGAGGTGAACAGTGAGACGAGAGCGGCGTACGAGGAGTAGCGCGGGTCCTCACGGAGGTAGGCCGTCGAGTACACCTGCACGCAGGTGGCGACGAGTCCGACCAGAACGGCGACCAGTGCGGCGAAGCCGTCGATGTAGAGCGAGAGGTCGATCGGCACCGAGCCGGTCGGGGTCAGTTCGGTGGCGGTGCTGAGCGCGGGGCCGGTGCCCTGGCGGACGGCGACGAGCACGGCCAGTACGGCGGAGGCGAGCGTCGGCAGGATCGCCAGCGGCCGGACGAAGCCGGGTGCGGCGCGGCCGGACAGCAGTCCCGCGACCCCGCCGAGGAAGGGGAGCAGCGGGACGAGGACGGCGAGGGTCGTGGTGCTCACGCGGAGACCTCCGGCCGGGCGGTGGCGGCGGGGGCGCCGGTGCTGGTGCTGGTGTCCTGGTCGGGCTCGTGGCCCTCCGCGGTGTCGCGCAGCCGGTCGACGTCCGAGGTGCCGCGGTTCCGGTACACCATCAGCACGATCGCGAGGCCGATGCCGATCTCGGCGGCGGCGATGGCGATGGTGAAGAGGGTGAGGGCCTGGCCGGCGTGCAGGGCGTCGCGCAGCCAGACGTCGAAGGCCACCAGGTTGAGGTTGACGGCGTTGAGCATCAGCTCGACGGACATCAGCACCAGGATGGCGTTGCGGCGGGCGAGTACGCCGTACAGGCCCGTGCAGAAGAGGAGCGCCGCGAGCACGGCGGGATAGGCGAGGTGCATCAGCGCCGGTCCTTCTGTCCGCCGGGGCCGGCCGGGGTGGCGGCGTCGGAGGCGTCGTTCTTGCGGGACAGCACGATGGCGCCGATCAGCGCCGCGAGGAGGAGGACGGAGAGCGCTTCGAAGGGCAGCACCCAGTGCTGGAAGAGGATCTCGCCGGAGACCTTCGTGGAGCCCTGGACCGGTCCGTCGAGGTCGATCCAGGTGGTGCGGAAGGCGTCGGTGACGACCCAGACCAGGGCCGCGGCGGCGAGGACGGCGACGCCGAGGGCGACGGGGCGGTTACCGGAGTCGGCGTCCGGGGAGCGGCCGATGGGGGCCTTGGTGAGCATCAGCCCGAAGAGGAGGAGGACGATCACGGAGCCGAGGTAGATGAGGACCTGGACCCAGGCGATGAACTCGGCGGTCAGCAGGAGGTACTCGACGGCGATGCCGCCGAGGGTCACGACCAGCCAGAGGGCGGCGTGCACCAGCTGGCGGGTGGTGACCGTGACGAGGGCCGCGCCGAGGGTGGCGAGTCCGACGAGGAGGAAGGTGATCTCGACGCCGGTCGGGGAGAGGAAACCGGGCCCGGTGGTGGCGGTGGCGGCTGCGGCCAGGGTGGCGGTGGGGGTCACGCGTCTCCCTCCGGGTTCGGGGTGGTCGTCGGCGGTTCGGTGTCGCTTGCGGGGGCGGCTTCGGCGGCTTGCGCGGCCTGCGCCGCTTCGGCTGCCTGGGCGGCTGCGGCGGCGGCCGCTGCGGCCTCGGCCTTCTCGGCGGCCTTGCGGGCGGCGGCGAGTTCCTTGGGCTCCTCGGCGGCCGGGTCCAGCGCGGGCGGCGCCGGGACGGTCCACATCCACTCGCGCAGCTTGTCGCGCTCGTGGGTGAGCTCGTGGATGTCGGTCTCCGCGTACTCGAACTCCGGCGACCAGAACAGGGCGTCGAAGGGGCACACCTCGATGCAGATACCGCAGTACATGCAGAGGGAGAAGTCGATGGCGAAGCGGTCGAGGACGTTGCGGCTGCGCTCGCGGCCGCCGGGGGTGGAGGCCGGGACCGTCTCCTTGTGGGAGTCGATGTAGATGCACCAGTCGGGGCACTCGCGGGCGCACAGCATGCAGACCGTGCAGTTCTCCTCGAACAGGCCGATGACCCCGCGGGAGCGGGGCGGGAGCTCGGGCTGGACCTCGGGGTACTGGGCGGTGTGCGAGCGCTTCGTCATCGTGCGCAGCGTGACGGCCAGGCCCTTGGCGAGGCCGGATCCGGGGATGGGCATTACTGGATCGCCACCTTCACGATGCCGGTGAGCGCGATCTGGGCGAGCGCGAGCGGGATGAGTGTGGTCCAGGCGAGCTTCTGGAGCTGGTCCTCGCGCAGGCGCGGGTAGCTGACGCGGAGCCAGATCACGACGAAGGCGAGGACGGCGGTCTTGAGCAGGGTCCAGACCCAGCCGAGGCCGTCGGCGCCGAAGGGGCCGTGCCAGCCGCCGAGGAAGAGGACGGTGGTGAGGAAGCAGAGGACGACGATGCCGGCGTACTCGGCGAGGAGGAACAGGGCGAAGCGGAGGCCGGTGTACTCGGTGTACGCGCCGAAGATGATCTCGGAATCGGCGACGGGCATGTCGAAGGGGGGCCGCTGGAGTTCGGCGAGGCCGGCGGTGAAGAAGACGAGCGCGCCGACGATCTGCCAGGGCAGCCACCACCACTGGAAGCTCTCGACGATGCCGGGGAGGGAGACGGTCCCGGCGGCCATCGCGACCGAGGCGGCGGCGAGCAGCATGGGCAGCTCGTAGGCGAGCAGCTGGGCGGCGGTGCGGAGGCCGCCGAGCAGGGAGAACTTGTTCGCGGAGGCCCAGCCGGCCATGAGGGAGCCGAGGACTCCGACGCCCATGACGGCGAGTACGAAGAACAGGCCCGCGTCGATGACCTGGCCCACGGCGCCCTCGCCCGGGCCGATCGGGATCGCGAGGAGGACGAGGAGGTACGGGAGCAGGGCGACGGCGGGGGCCAGCTGGAAGATGCGGCGGTCGGCGCCGGCGGGGACGACGTCCTCCTTCTGCGCGAACTTCACGCCGTCGGCGACGAGCTGGGCCCAGCCGTGGAAGCCGCCGGCGTACATGGGGCCGAGGCGGCCCTGCATGTGGGCCATCACCTTGTGCTCGGTCTGCCCGACGACGAGCGGGAGCACGAGGAAGACGGCGAAGACGACGATCAGCCGGAGGGCGACGTCGAGGACGTCGTTCACGCGTCGCCTCCGTTGTCGGGGGTGGATTCGGGGTCGGGGCCGGGGTCCGGCTCGTCGAAGGCGGGCTTCGGGTCGTGCCAGGGGGCATCGGAGCGGGGCGCCGCGCGGCGCCTCTGCCGCGCCGCCGCCGTTTCCGGCGCTCCCGCGCCGGGCGCCGCCTGGCTGGTCGAGCCGTCGGCCGCGGAGCGGCTGCGGCGGGGCGGGCGGGAGCCGGCTTCCGGGGTCGGCGCGTCCGGGGGCTGCGGGGCTTCCGCGCCCGGGGTCCCGGTGGGCGCGGCCTCCGGGGCTGCCGTGTCCTGGCCGGTGGCCGAGGGCGACTGGCTCGCGGAGCCGTCGGCTGCTGAGCGGGCGCGGCGCGGCGGGCGGGACGCCGCACCCGGGGTTTCCGCCGCTGCCGCGTCAGGCGCCGCCTGGCTGGCCGAGCCGTCCGCCGCGGAGCGGCTACGGCGGGGCGGGCGGGACGCCGCGTCCGGGGTTTCCGCTGCCGCGTCCGGCGCCGCCTGGCTGGCCGAGCCGTCCGCCGCGGAGCGGCTGCGGCGGGGTGGGCGGGAGGCGGCTTCCGGGGCTGCCGTGTCCCGGTCGGCGGCCGGGGTGCCGGTGGGCGCCGCGTCCGGGCCGGGGGCCTGTGTTTCCGTTTCCGGGGTGGGCTGGCTGGTTGAGCCGTCCGCTGACGTGCGGGTGCGGCGGGGCGGGCGGGCCGCCGTGTCCGGCGTCGGCGCGCTCGCCGCTGGCGCGTCAGGGGACGCCGCCGGGGTGGGCTGGGTGGCTGAGCCTTCCGAGACCGAGCGGGTGCGGCGGGGTGCGGCGGCCGTTGGGGCGTCTGTCGCAGGGCGGGGGCGGCGGGTGGGGGTGGTGCCCGCGGCGCGGGGGGTGCGGGCGGGGCGGGTGGGGGCTGGGGGGAGTTGGCCCTTCATGGGGCCCCAGTCGTTCGGGTCCGGGACGCCCGGGGGGAGCATCTGGCGGCGCTTCGGGGCGTCCGGGTCGTGGGTCTCGCCCGGTTCCTTCGCGCCCGGCCATGCCTTCGCCACGCGTGCCGCGAGGACGAAGTCCTTGCGCAGCGGGTGGCCCTCGAAGTTCTCGGGGAGCAGCAGGTGCACCAGGTTCGGGTGGTCGGTGAAGCGGATCCCGAACATCTCGAAGGTCTCGCGCTCGTGCCACTCCGCCCCCGCGTACACGGCGACCGCCGACGGCAGGGAGGGCGCGGAGTGCGGGACCGTCGTACGCAGCAGGAGACGGCGGACGCGGTGGTTCTCCAGCGAGGCGACGTGCGCGCAGATCTGGAAGCCGGTGCCCGGCTCGTCGACGGCGCTCAGCCAGTCGAAGTACGTGCAGCCCAGCTTGTCCCGGGCGATTTCCAGCGCGGGGATCCAGCTGCCGACGGGCACGTCCACGGTGAGGACGTCGTACGCGATCTCCGCGCGCGCCTCGGCGCCGAAGACGGTGGCCGCCGCGTCGGGGAGGGAGTCGTAGAGGTTCACGCCCCCGCCTCCCGGTCGATGGAGGCGGGCGCGGGCGCCGGCGGGGCCGTGACCAGGCCGCTCGTCAGCTGGGAGACGGACGGGCCCTCGGCGTACCGCTCGGCCAGCGACTCGCGGGCGATCTTCTCCTGGAGCTTGAGGATGCCCTGGAGCAGCGCCTCCGGCCGGGGCGGGCAGCCGGGCACGTAGACGTCGACGGGGATGATCTGGTCGACGCCCTTGGTCACCGAGTACGAGTCCCAGTAGGGGCCGCCGCAGTTGGAGCAGGCGCCGAAGGAGATGACGTACTTCGGCTCCGGCATCTGCTCGTACAGCCGCTTGACGGCGGGGGCCATCTTGTCCGTGACGGTGCCCGAGACGATCATGAGGTCGGCCTGGCGCGGACCGGGCGCGAAGGGGATCACGCCGAGCCGGATGAAGTCGTGCCGGGCCATGGACGCGGCGATGAACTCGATCGCGCAGCAGGCCAGCCCGAAGTTGAAGACCCACAGGCTGTAGCGGCGGCCCCAGTTCAGGACCACCTTCATCGGTTCCGGGGCCAGGCGGGAGAGGACTCCGAGCCGCTTGGGCTCCGGAAGCAGCTCCGGAAGCGACTCCGGATGCGGCTCCCGATGCGGCTCCGGCTGGGGTGTCACGTCCATTCGAGGACGCCCTTCTTGTACGCGTAGAGCAGGCCGACGGCCAGGAAGCCCAGGAAGATGAACATCTCCACGAGCGTGGTCGCGCCGTAGCCGGCGGCGGCGAACACCGTCGCCCAGGGGAAGAGGAAGATCGAGTCGACGGCGAAGATGACGTAGAGGAACGCGTAGACGTAGTAGCGGACCTGGGTGTGCGCCCAGCCCTCACCGACCGGGTCGACGCCGCATTCGTACGTCATGAGCTTCTCGGGCGTCGGGACCGAGGGGCGCAGCAGGCGCCCGGCGCCGAAGGCGACGGCCACGAAGAGCACACCGAGGGCGGCGAGCAGACCGACGACCGAATAACTCCGGAAGTAGTCCGCCGCGAGCACGGTTACGGTCGATACCGTCGGTTCGGGCACGTCCGTTCCTCGCTCCTCGTTCACTGTCGACGATCTGGTACGGACGGGAGTCTAGGGCCTGCCTCACACGGGGTGGGGTTATCCCCCGTTCACAGCACCCCGGCCGCCCCATGGCATCGGTGAGCCGCACTTGACAGGGTGTGCCGCATGACGATGAGCCATGCCCTCCCCGACCGCGACGGGCCTCCGCCCGTACGGCCCGTGTTCAGTGCCGTCACGTGGAAGGAGATCGCCCATCTGGTGACCAATCTGCCGGAAGGGATCATCGGATTCGTGTACGCGGTCGTCATGGTGTCCACCGCGGGCGGTCTTTCCGTGACCGCGATCGGACTTCCTCTGCTGGCGGCCGGTCTTTTCGGGTCCCGGCTGTGGGGCCGGCTCGAACGGGCCCGTGCGCGGATGCTGCTGGGCATACGGGTGGAGGAGCCGAGCCGGCTGCCCGGTCCGGGGCGTGCCGGGGGCTTCTTCCCCTGGCTGTGGACGGCGATCAAGGATCCGGTGGGCTGGCGGACGGTGCTGTACCAGCTGATCCGGCTGCCCTGGGGGGTGCTCACCTTCACGGTAGTCCTGACCGGGCTGTTCGTGCTGTGGCCGGTGCTGCCGTATGTGGTGCGGACGCTGGCGAACGCGGACCGCGCGATGGTACGGGGGCTGCTGTCGCCCTCGGACGACCTGGAGCGGCGGATCGCGGAGCTGGAGTCCGACCGCGGGGTGGTCGTGGACACGGCGGCGGCTGACCTGCGGCGCATCGAGCGGGATCTCCACGACGGGGCGCAGGCGCGGCTGGTCGCGCTGGCGATGGGGCTGGGCCTGGCGAAGGAAAAGCTGCTGGAGGACCCGGAGGGGGCGGCGGCGATGGTGGACGAGGCGCACGGGGAGGTGAAGCTGGCCCTCCAGGAGCTGCGGGATCTGGCGCGCGGGATCCATCCGGCGGTACTGACGGACCGGGGGCTGGACGCGGCGCTGTCGGCGGTGGCTTCGCGGTGCGCGGTGCCGGTGAAGGTGTTGGTGGATCTGCCGGCGGGGGCGGGTGGGTCGACGGGGTCGGGTGGGCGGGGTGCTTCGGGTGGGGCCGGGGGGCAGGAGGGGCGGCCTGCCGAGGCGATTGAGGGGATCGCGTATTTCGTGGTGTCGGAGCTGCTGCAGAACGTGAGCAAGCACGCGGGGGCGGGGGCGCGGGGCGCGAGTGTGGAGGTGTGGCGGGCCGGTGGGCGGTTGATGCTGCGGGTGTCCGACGACGGGTGCGGTGGGGCGGACATGGCGCGCGGGAGTGGGCTGGCGGGGCTGGCGGAGCGGTTGGGGGCGGTGGACGGGGTGCTCGTTGTGGACTCGCCTGAGGGGGCGGGGACGGTGGTGACGGCGGAGTTGCCGTGGCGGGGGCGGGGGCGGGGGTAGGGCGGAGCCGGTGCGGGGCTCCTGGCCGGGTGGGCCGGGGGCCCCGCTTGTGTTTTGGGGGTGCGGCGCCGTTGCACGGGGCTCCGCCCCGGACCCCGCGCCTCAAACGCCGGCGGGGCTGGGATGGGCCGGCGTCTGCCGCGCCGCTGCTCGGGGCTCCGCCCCGGACCCCGCGCCTCAAACGCCGGCGGGGCTGGATTCGCTGGACTTGGTGGGGTTAACCCCCCGGTGGAGACGCCTACTCGCTGGATGGTTCCGGGGTGGGGGGCGGCGGGAGGGTGGAGGGGTTGGGTTCGGCGGTGGAGGGTGGGTGTGGGTATGGCGCGCGGTGGGGTCTTGGGTGTGCTGGGGGCTCCGGTGGCGGGGCGGACGTGGAAGGAGTTCGGGCATCTGCTGGTCGGGCTGCCGCTCAGCACGGTGTATTTCTCGCTGGCCATCACGGGCGTGAGCCTCGGTGCCGGGCTGCTCGTCACGTTCGTGGGTGTTCCGGTGCTCGCCGCTGTGCTCGTGATGTGCCGCGGCTTCGGGCATCTGGAGCGGGCCCGGGTACGGGTGCTGCTCGGGGGGCGCGTCGCCGACCCGGCGCCGATCCGGGCGGGGAAGCCGGGGGCGTTCGCGGCGATGGGGGCGGTGCTCAAGAGCGGGAGTGCGTGGCGGCATCTGCTGTACTCGCTGATCCACTTCCCGCTGGCGGTGTTCGGTTTCTGTGTGGCACTGACGTTCTGGGCGGCGGGGTGGACGTACCTGCTGTACCCGCTCTGGTACTGGGTGTTCCCCGCCTACACCGACCAGCCCGGGCTGCAGCTCTTCCAGAACGACGACTTCTCCTTCTACCTGGACACGCCCTCCGAGATCGCCCTGACCTGCCTGGTGGGGCTGGTCCTCACCCTTGTCACGCCGTGGGTGATCCGGGCGCTGACCATGGTGGACCGGGTGATGGTCGGCGGGCTGCTGGGAGGGTCGCGGCTGGCGGAGCGTGTCAGTGAGCTGGAGTCCGACCGGGGCGTGGTCGTGGACACGGCGGCGGCGGATCTGCGGCGCATCGAGCGGGATCTGCACGAGGGGGCGCAGGCGCGGCTGGTCTCCCTGGAGGCGGACCTGGGCAGGGCGCGGGAGCAGCTGGCCGCGGATCCGCGGGCGGCCGCGCGGCTGGTGGACGAGGCGCACGGGGAGGTGAAGGTCGCGCTCCAGGAGCTGCGGGATCTGGCGCGCGGGATCCATCCGGCGGTACTGACGGACCGGGGGCTGGACGCGGCGCTGTCGGCGGTGGCTTCGCGGTGCGCGGTGCCGGTGCGGGTGGCGGTGGAACTGCCGGCGCGGCCGGCGGCGGCGATCGAGGGGATGGCGTACTTCGCGGTGTCGGAGCTGCTGCGGAACGTGAGTGAGCATGCGGGGGCGGGGGCGCGCGGGGCGACGGTGGAGGTGTGGAAGTCCGGGGAGCGGTTGCTGATCCAGGTGGGGGATGACGGGCGGGGCGGGGCGGCGGTTGCCCGTGGGGGCGGCGGCGGGCTGGCGGGGCTCGCGGAGCGGGTGGGGGCGGTGGACGGGGTGCTCGTGGTGGACTCCGCGGAGGGTGAGGGGACGGTGGTGACGGTCGAGTTGCCGTGGCGGGCGTAGCCCTTGGGGGGGTGCGGGGCTTCTGGCCGGTGGCCGGGGGCCCCGCTTGCGTGTGGCGTGTGCCGCGCCGTTGCCCGGGGCTCCGCCGCGGAACCCCGCGCCTCAAACGCCGGCGGGGCTGGGATTGCGGGTGTTGCGCTGCCCGCGCGCTGGCCGGTGCCGCGCCATTGCTCGGGGCGCCGCCCCGGACCCCCGCGCCTCAAACGCCGGCGGGGCTGGATTTGCGCCCCCCGCGCGCCGGGCTCTGCCGCGCGGGCTTGCGCGCCTTCAAGCGCCGGCGGGGCTGGGATTGCGCCCCCGCGCGCGGGACTCGGCCGCCAGGGCTTGCGCGCCTCAAACGCCGGCGGGGCTGGGATTGCGCGCCCGCGCGCGGAGCTCTGCCGCGCCGTTTAGAGCGCCTCAAACGCCGGCGAGGCTGGATCTGCGCCCCCGCGCGCAGGGCTCTGCCGCGCCGGCTTGCGCGCCTCAAGCGCCCGCGGGGCTGGATTTGCGGTCCCGGGCGCCCCTCCCGGCGCGCCGTCTCGCGCCCCCGCCGTGCCGGAATCTGCGGCTCCTGCGGCGGAGCTGGGGGTTCCGGGGGAAAACTCGGGCTTCGTGGGCACCTGTTGGCCCGGCTCCGCCTTTCCCAGGGGGTTGGGCTGGGATGCTTGGGCGGGTCGGGTGGTGTGGGAACGAGTGGACGCGGGAGCTGCTGAGTCGTGGACGACAGGGTGCGGGTGGTCATCGCCGAGGATTCAGTGCTGCTGCGCGAGGGACTGACCCGGTTGCTGACCGACCGGGGTCATGAGGTCGTGGCCGGGGTCGGGGACGCCGAGGCCCTGATCAAGACGGTGGCGGAGCTCGCCGCCGAGGACGCGCTGCCGGATGTGGTGGTGGCGGACGTGCGGATGCCGCCGACGCATACGGACGAGGGCGTGCGGGCCGCCGTACGGCTGCGGCGCGCGCACCCCGGGATAGGCGTGCTCGTGCTGTCCCAGTACGTGGAGGAGCAGTACGCGACCGAGCTGCTGGCGGGATCCAGTACCGGAGTGGGGTACCTGCTCAAGGACCGCGTGGCCGATGTCCGGGAGTTCCTGGACGCGGTGGTCCGCGTGGCCCGCGGCGGGACCGCCCTGGACCCGGAGGTGGTCGCGCAGCTGCTCGGCCGCAGCCGGAAGCAGGACGTCCTCGCGGGGCTGACCCCGCGCGAGCGCGAGGTGCTCGGGCTGATGGCCGAGGGGCGTACCAATTCCGCCGTGGCGAAGCAGATGGTCGTCAGCGACGGGGCGGTCGAGAAGCACGTCAGCAATATCTTCATGAAGCTGGGCCTGTCGCCGAGTGATGGGGATCATCGGCGTGTACTGGCCGTTCTCACCTATCTGAAATCTTGATCGACTGACACTCTGTCAGATATGGCATACCGGTCGGGCCGTCCCGATGGGCGGTCCTACGGTCCAGAATGTGGCCGCTCCTGGGGACCCGATCCGTGCAGTCGTAGGGTTGGTTCTGGGGGTGCTCACGCCTCGAAGGAGGTCCAGTTCAGTGACCAGCCAGGTCAGCAGCCCAGAACAGGCCGACGGGGCCGGAGGTGCGGTCGTCGGCGGACCGCGCACCCCGGAGAGTCCTGGCGGCAAGGAAGTACGCCGTCTCGACCGGGTGATCATCCGCTTCGCGGGTGACTCCGGTGACGGCATGCAGCTCACCGGTGACCGCTTCACGTCGGAGACGGCGTCCTTCGGGAACGACCTGTCGACGCTGCCGAACTTCCCCGCCGAGATCCGCGCCCCCGCCGGCACCCTGCCCGGCGTCTCCTCGTTCCAGCTGCACTTCGCCGACCACGACATCCTCACCCCCGGTGACGCCCCGAACGTGCTGGTGGCGATGAACCCGGCCGCGCTCAAGGCGAACATCGCGGACGTGCCGCGCGGCGCGGAGATCATCGTCAACACGGACGAGTTCACCAAGCGCCCCATGGCCAAGGTCGGCTACGAGACCTCCCCGCTGGAGGACGGCTCCCTGGCGGCCTACAGCCTCCACCCGGTGCCGCTGACCACCCTGACGGTCGAGGCGCTCAAGGACTTCGGCCTCTCCCGCAAGGAGGCCGAGCGCAGCAAGAACATGTTCGCGCTGGGCCTGCTGTCCTGGATGTACCACCGGCCGACCGAGGCCACCGAGGCGTTCCTGCGGCAGAAGTTCGCGAAGAAGCCGCACATCGCCGAGGCGAACATCGTCGCCTTCCGCGCCGGCTGGAACTTCGGGGAGACCACGGAGGACTTCGCGGTCTCCTACGAGGTGGCGCCCGCCACCCAGGCGTTCCCCACCGGCACCTACCGCAACATCTCCGGCAACCTGGCCCTCTCCTACGGACTCATCGCCGCGGGCCAGCAGGCCGATCTGCCCCTCTACCTGGGCTCCTACCCGATCACCCCGGCCTCGGACATCCTGCACGAGCTGTCGAAGCACAAGAACTTCGGTGTCCGGACCTTCCAGGCCGAGGACGAGATCGCGGGCATCGGGGCGGCCCTCGGCGCGGCCTTCGGCGGGGCGCTGGCCGTGACCACCACCTCCGGGCCGGGCGTGGCGCTCAAGTCGGAGACGATCGGCCTCGCGGTGTCGCTGGAGCTTCCGCTGCTGGTCGTGGACATCCAGCGGGGTGGCCCGTCCACCGGTCTGCCGACGAAGACGGAGCAGGCGGACCTGCTCCAGGCCATGTACGGCCGCAACGGCGAGGCGCCCGTCCCGATCGTGGCGCCGCGCACACCCGCGGACTGCTTCGACGCCGCCCTCGACGCGGCCCGGATCGCGCTCACCTACCGGACCCCGGTCTTCCTGCTCTCCGACGGCTACCTGGCCAACGGCTCCGAGCCCTGGCGGATCCCGGAGGTCACCGACCTGCCGGACCTCAAGGTCAAGTTCGCCACCGCCACGAACCACACCCTGGCCGACGGCTCCGAGGTCTTCTGGCCGTACAAGCGCGATCCCGAGACCCTGGCCCGGCCCTGGGCGGTGCCCGGGACCGCTGGTCTCGAACACCGCATCGGCGGCATCGAGAAGCAGGACGGCACGGGCAACATCTCCTACGACCCCGCGAACCACGACTTCATGGTCCGCACCCGCCAGGCCAAGATCGACGGCATCCGGGTGCCCGACGTGGAGGTCGACGACCCGGACGGCGCGAGCACCCTGGTCCTCGGCTGGGGCTCCACCTACGGGCCGATCACCGCCGCCGTCCGGCGGCTCCGGATCGCCGGACTCCCCGTCGCCCAGGCCCATCTGCGGCACCTGAACCCCTTCCCGCGGAATCTGGGCGAGGTCCTGGAGCGTTACGAGAAGGTAGTGGTGCCGGAGATGAACCTCGGGCAGCTCGCCACCCTGATCCGGGCGAAATACCTGGTCGACGCGCAGTCCTACCACCAGGTCAACGGAATGCCGTTCAAGGCGGAGCAGCTGGCGACGGTTCTCAAGGAGGCCATCGATGACTGAGGTGACCGAAGAGGCGACCGACGGGGCGACCGCCGGCGCGGCACCCGGGCGGGCCGGCACCGCCCGCACCCTGCTCTCGCTGGTGCCGAAGGCCGAGAGCAAGCAGTCGATGAAGGACTTCAAGTCGGACCAGGAGGTCCGCTGGTGCCCGGGCTGCGGCGACTACGCCGTCCTGGCCGCCGTCCAGGGCTTCATGCCCGAACTGGGGCTGGCGAAGGAGAACATCGTCTTCGTCTCCGGGATCGGCTGCTCCTCGCGCTTCCCGTACTACATGAACACCTACGGGATGCACTCCATCCACGGCCGCGCCCCGGCCATCGCCACGGGCCTGGCCACCTCCCGGCGCGATCTGTCCGTCTGGGTGGTCACGGGCGACGGCGACGCGCTCTCCATCGGCGGGAACCACCTGATCCACGCCCTGCGCCGGAACGTCAACCTCAAGATCCTGCTCTTCAACAACCGGATCTACGGGCTGACGAAGGGGCAGTACTCCCCCACCTCCGAGGTCGGCAAGATCACCAAGTCGACGCCGATGGGCTCGCTGGACGCGCCCTTCAACCCGGTGTCGCTGGCCATCGGCGCCGAGGCGACCTTCGTCGCCCGGACCGTCGACTCCGACCGCAAGCACCTCACCGAGGTGCTGCGCCGGGCGGCCGACCACGAGGGCACGGCGCTCGTGGAGATCTACCAGAACTGCAACATCTTCAACGACGGCGCCTTCGAGGTCCTCAAGGACCAGGAGCAGGCCCGGGAGGCGGTGATCCGGCTGGAGGACGGCCGGCCGATCCGCTTCGGCGCCGACGGCGCGAAGGGCGTCGTACGCAACGAGGCCACGGGCGAGCTGGAGGTCGTCGAGGTCACCCCGGAGAACGAGTCGCGGGTGCTGGTCCACGACTCCACCGCCGCCGGCGCCACCACGGCGTTCGCGCTCTCGCGCCTGGCCGACCCGGACACCCTGCACCGCACCCCGATCGGGGTCTTCCGCAGTGTCGAGCGGCCGGTCTACGACACGCTGATGGCCGACCAGCTGGACGCGGCCGTCGAGCGCAACGGCAAGGGCGACCTCGGCGCCCTGCTGAGCGGGGACGACACCTGGACGGTGGTCGGCTGACCGGCCCCGCGTACGGCCGTCACGGAGCCCGGATCCCCCAGGGGGTCCGGGCTCCGGCATGCCCGGATACGTCACCCCCGCAGGACGCCGAGCAGGGTGCCGGGCACGGCGCCGGGCGCAGTCCCACAGTGAGCGCTTTCTAAAAGTTAGCGCTTACCGTACGATGGTGTGACCGTCCACTGAGGAGAGCAGTCATGAGCATCGTCGTCACCGCAGCCACCGGGGCCCTCGGCCGTCTCGTCGTCGGGGAACTGCTGGAGCGGGTCCCCGCCGAGCGCGTCGCCGTCGTCGTCCGTGACCGGGACAAGGCCGCCGACCTGGCCGCCCGCGGGGTCGAGGTCCGCGTGGCCGACTACAACGACCCCGCGGCCCTGGCCGCCGCCTTCCGGGCGGGCGACCGCGTGCTGCTGATCTCCGGCAACGAGTTCGGGCGCCGCACGGCCCAGCACACCGCCGTCCTGGAGGCCGCCCAGGCCGCGGGCGTGGCGCAGCTGGCCTACACGGGCATCCTGGGCGGCCCCGAGGCCGACTTCGAGCTGGCCGCGGAGCACATCGCCACCGAGCGGGCCATCCTCGGCTCCGGGGTGCCGTACACCTTCCTGCGCAACGGCTGGTACCACGAGAACTACACCCGCGAGCTGCCCGCCGCCCTCGGGCACGGCGCGGTCGTGGGCAGTACGGGCGAGGGCCGGGTGGCCTCCGCCGCCCGCGCCGACTTCGCTGCCGCCGCGGCCGTGGTGCTCACCGGCGAGGGACACCTGAACCAGGTCTACGAGCTCTCCGGGGACACCGCCTGGAGCCTCGCGGAGTACGCGGCCGAGGTGGCGGCGCAGTCCGGCAAGGAGGTCGTGTACCGGGACGTGACGGCGGAGGAGCACCTGGCGGTCCTGACCGGCGCCGGGGTGCCCGAGGGCTTCGCGGCCGTACTCGTGGACGTGGACGCGGCGATCGCGCGCGGCCGGCTCGCGGGCACCGGCGGGGACCTGGCCCGGCTGATCGGGCGGCCGACGACCCCGATGGCCGAGGCGATCCGCGAGGCGCTGGCCTGAGCCCGCGGGCTTCCGGGGCTCCTGGGCGCGCCCCCTGCCCGATGTCATGAGTATCTCGCGATAACGGGCATGACATCCGGGCCGTGCGGCGATACCGTCGTGAAGTTGGCTGGAAGTCGCACAGGAGGCCCCCGTGAAGGCGGAGAACGAGCAGCGCACGGGTTTGCTCTACGGATTCGGCGCGTACGGGATGTGGGGGCTGGTCCCGCTCTTCTGGCCGCTGCTGATGCCCGCGGGAGCCGTGGAGATCCTGGCGCACCGGATGACCTGGTCCCTGGCCGTGGTCGGGGTCGCGCTGCTCGCCGTACGCCGCTGGAGCTGGATCGGGGAGCTGCTGCGCCGGCCGCGCAAGCTGGCCCTGACGGCGCTGGCCGCGTCGGTGATCAGCGTGAACTGGGGCCTGTACATCTGGTCGGTCAACAACGGCCATGTCGTCGAATCCAGCCTCGGCTACTTCATCAACCCGCTGGTCAGCATCGCGATGGGCGTGCTCGTCCTGGGTGAGCGGCTGCGCCGCGCCCAGTGGGTGGCCGTCGGCATCAGCTTCCTCGCCGTGCTCGTGCTCGCCGTCGGCTACGGGCGGCCGCCGTGGATCTCGCTGGTGCTGGCCTGCTCCTTCGCCACGTACGGGCTGATCAAGAAGAAGCTCAACATGGGCGGGCTGGAATCGCTGGCCGCCGAGACGGCCCTGCTGTTCCTGCCGGCCCTGGGCTACCTGATCTGGCTCGGCGCGCGGGGGCAGTCGACCTTCGCCGCGCAGGGCACCGGGCACGCCCTGCTGCTGGCCGCGACCGGGCTGGTCACGGCGGTGCCGCTGGTGTTCTTCGGGGCGGCCGCGATCCGCGTCCCGCTCTCCACGCTGGGGCTGCTCCAGTACATGGCGCCGGTCTTCCAGTTCGGGCTCGGCGTCCTGTACTTCCACGAGGCCATGCCGCCGGAGCGCTGGGCGGGCTTCTCGCTCGTGTGGGCCGCGCTCGCCGTCCTCACCTGGGACGCGCTGCGGACGGCCCGGCGCTCCCGGGCCCGGCTCGAAGCGGCGCCCGCGCCCGCTCCCGCTCCGGCGCGCGAGCCCGCGTAGGCGACCGCGCGCGAGGCGCGCACCAGCAAACGCTCCGATCCCACGATCCCCGGTACGGGCCTCCCGTACCGGGGATCGTTCGCTGAGCGAACCCCCATGACCGGATTATGGTCTTGACGGACAGTCATACTCTCGCTGAACATCAGGCTCGCACTGACGCACCGACGCACTAACGCTCACCCGCTCTCTCGCTCGTTCCGTCATATCCCCAGCGGAATCCCGGAGCCCCCACATGAGCCTGTCCGTCTCCCGGCGCCTCGCCACCGTGACCGCCCTCGCGGTCGCCGGCCTGTTCGCCTCCACCGCTCCCGCCGCACTGGCCGCCCCCACGGCGGCGACCGCGGCGCCGACACCGCCCGACATCCCGCTGGCCAACGTCAAGGCCCACCTGTCGCAGTTCTCGACGATCGCCGCCAACAACGGCGGCAACCGCGCCCACGGCCGGGCCGGTTACAAGGCGTCGATCGACTACGTGAAGGCCAAGCTGGACGCGGCGGGCTTCACCACCACCCTGCAGACCTTCACCTCCAGCGGCGCCACCGGCTACAACCTGATCGCCGACTGGCCGGGCGGCGACCCGAACTCGGTGCTGATGGCCGGCGCCCACCTGGACTCCGTGACCTCGGGCGCGGGCATCAACGACAACGGCTCCGGCAGCGCCGGCGTCCTGGAGACGGCCCTCGCCGTCTCCCGCGCCGGGCTCCAGCCCACCAAGCACCTGCGCTTCGGCTGGTGGGGCGCGGAGGAGCTGGGCCTGGTCGGGTCGAAGTACTACGTCAACAACCTGCCGTCGGCGGAGCGGTCCAAGTTCGCCGGCTACCTGAACTTCGACATGATCGGCTCGCCGAACCCGGGCTACTTCGTCTACGACGACGACCCGACCATCGAGCAGACCTTCAAGAACTACTTCTCGGGCATCGGCGTCCCGACCGAGATCGAGACCGAGGGCGACGGCCGCTCCGACCACGCCTCGTTCAAGAACGTGGGCATACCCGTCGGCGGCCTGTTCACCGGAGCCAGCAACTCCAAGACCTCCGCACAGGCGCAGAAGTGGGGCGGCACCGCCGGGCAGTCCTTCGACCGCTGCTACCACTCCTCGTGCGACAGCCTGTCGAACATCAGCGACACCGCCCTGGACCGCAACACGGACGCCGCCGCCTACGCGATCTGGACCCTGGGCGCGGGCACGCCCGTACCGCCCGGGAAGTCCTTCGAGAACACGGCGGACGTGAACATCCCGGACTCCCCCGGTGCCGCGGTGACCTCGCCGATCACGGTCTCGGGTGTCGCGGGCAACGCCCCGGCCACGACCAAGGTGGACGTGAACATCGTGCACACCTACCGCGGTGACCTGGTGGTCGACCTGGTCGCCCCGGACGGCACGGTCTACAACCTGCACAACCGGACCGGCGGCAGCGCCGACAACCTCGTGCAGTCCTACACCGTGAACGCCTCCAGCGAGGTGGCCAACGGCGTCTGGCAGCTGCGGGCCAAGGACTCCGCCGCGCAGGACGTCGGCTACATCAACAGCTGGAAGATCACCTTCTAGTCCCGGCCACGACGGGTACGCGGACCACGGGAGCCCCGGTGCGATCGGCGCCGGGGCTCCCGCACGCCCGCCACCCGGCGGGCCCGCTCACGCCTCGTCGGCGCGGCCCTGCGAGGAGGCCGGCTGCGGTTCCTGTATCCGGGCGCGCAGCTCCTCGGCCACCGCCGCCACGTCCGCCCGGCCCAGCTTCGCCGCCTCGACCAGATCGCCCAGCACCTCCGGCGAGGGCAGCGTCCGCGCCCCGGCCACCCGCAGATACGAGCGCGTCGCCGCGGCCGCGTAGAACTCGTTCATCGGGGACTCCAGCGCCGGGCAGACCGCGAGCGTGTGCAGAAACGCGGCGGCCCGCCACGCGGTGTCCGGGGCGGGCTGTTCGGGGACCAGCACGAGGTCGTTCTGGTGCCGGGCGACGGCGGCGGCCACCCCGGAGGGATCCCACACGGCGGGATCTGACGGGAGATGGTGGGCCAGAGCGGTCCAGGCCCACTCCATGGTGATCTTCAATTGCCGAACCGCTCCTGGAAGTAGCTCCAGTGGTCGGCGAACTCCTCTATGCCGGAGAGGAAGTTCTTCCGGTCCTCGTCGAGTTCGCGCTCGGTGACCTCGGTGATCAGCGCGGTCACCGTCGTCCCCAGCGCCGCGGCGCGCGCCTTCAGGCGCTCGTGGAACTCCTCGTCCAGGCGGATGGTGACGTGTCTCGACATGCCCCACACCGTACAGCGGAACCGCTGTACGGTCAGCAGGACGGCCGCCGGGGTGGGCGACGGCACAGCCGCGCCCGCCCCGGCGGAACTCCCCCCGGGGAGGCTTACTTGTGGGCCTCGGCGGCCTTCACCAGGGCGTCCTTGGTGACGGCGCCGGCGTAGACCTTGCCGTCGTCCGTGAGCAGGACGTTGAACAGGCGGGTGGACAGGACCCGGCCCTCACCGAAGGAGCCGTTCACCTTGTCCCCGAGGGAGTCGAGGAACTGCTTGGCCTCCTTGGGCGCGTTCTTGTCCTTCTCCAGGTCCTTGAGGCTCGTGCCCGCGCCGGAGTCGATCCGGGCGATGGCCGCCCAGCCCTCGCCGAGGACCTTCACGTCGCCCTTGCCGTTCGCGCCGCCGGCCAGGCCGTCCAGGCCGGGGAAGGACTCCAGTGCCTTGAACGGCGAGTCCTTCTCGCCCTTGCCCGGCGCGTCGGTGCCCTCGGTCACCTTGGCGCCCTTGGGCGGGGTGAAGGCGAAGGTGTCGGCGGCGGGCTTGGCGAAGTCCACCTTGGTGAAGCCCGCGTCCACGATCGGCTTGCCGCCCTGGGCGGACAGCAGCTGCACGCGCAGCGGCACGCCGTTCTTCGCGTCCACCGCGATCTGCACCGAACCGACCGTGGAACCGGCCTGCTTGGGCTTGAGCACCAGCTGGTAGGCGTCCCGCCCGGCCACCTGCGCGGTGTCGCCCACGCTGACGTCCGTGGTGGGGCCGGCGGCCTTGAGGATCTCCTGGGCCAGCTGCTGCGGGGAGGCGCCCATGCGCTCGCCCGTCTTGTGCTCCTTGCCCTTGTCCTGGCCCTTGCCCGCCTCGTGGCCGGCGCCGGCCGGGGCCTTCTCGTGGAAGACCTCGTTCGACTTGGAGTCGTAGCCCCACACCTCGTCGCCGTTGTGCAGGAGGCTGTACTCGTCCTTGCCGTCGAGGAAGGTGAGCTTCTGGCGGTCCGGGCCGTCGGCCGCGACACGCAGGGTGTGCGTGCCGTTCGCCAGCTGCGCGACCTTGTCCTCCGGGTTGGCGGAGCCGCCCGTGACCCCGCCGCCGCCGAGCAGGCCGGAGGCGAGCTTCGGCAGGCCGAGGTCGGTGCTGATCTTGGCGGTGCCGGAGAGCTGCTCCACCTCGGAGGCGGCGACCTTCTCGATCAGCTGCTGCGCGGTGAGGTGCGGGAGGTCGGGTCCGCCGGCGTTGGCGAAGGCCGGGACCATCGCCACGGTCGCCGCGGCGACACCCGCCACCGCGACCGGTACCGCGTACCGGGCGACCCTGCGAGAAGTCTTCGTGTTCGCTGCCATGTCAGTGCCCTGCCCTCTGTGTCGACGGCGGCGATATCCGTTTCGCCGCACTCACCCGATCCGGTGGGGTTGATAGCTCCATCTGACCAAAAACGCGGCCCGGACGCGTCAGCCCCCGGACGCAACCGGACGTAATACCGAGGGATGACACGGCGCGGGCCCCGCTCCCCCGACCCGTAGGGGTCACCGGGGGCCCGGGGCCCGTGTCCGTACGAGGGGCGGTGGCGCCGCCCCGGCGGCGTCAGCCGGCGCGGTGCACCACCGCGTCGCAGAGCTCCTCCAGGGCCGCCTTCGCGAAGCACTCGGGCAGCGGCGCGAGCGTGGCCCGCGCGTCCTCCGCGTACCGGATGGTGTCGCGGCGGGCCTGCTCCAGGGCGGGGTGCGCCCGCAGCCGGGTCAGGACCTCGGCGTGCCGGGCGTCGTCCGTGAGGTCGCCGTCGAGCAGCGCGACGAGCTCCAGGTCCTCCGGACGGCCGTCCCGCGCGGCCATCTCGCGCAGCCGCAGCACGGGCAGCGTCGGGATGCCCTCGCGCAGGTCCGTGCCCGGGGTCTTGCCGGACTCGTGCGCGTCGGAGGCGATGTCGAGGACGTCGTCGGCGAGCTGGAAGGCGGTGCCGAGCCGTTCGCCGTACTGGGTCAGGATGTCGACGACCGACTCGTCTGCGCCGGACATCAGCGCGCCGAAGCGGCCGGAGACCGCGATCAGCGAGCCGGTCTTGCCGGCGATGACGTCGAGGTAGTGGGCGACGGGGTCGCGGCCGTCGCGCGGCCCGGCCGTCTCCAGGATCTGGCCCGTCACCAGCCGCTCGAACGCCTCCGCCTGGATGCGTACGGCCTCGGGCCCGAGGTCGGCCAGGATGTGCGAGGCGCGGGCGAAGAGGAAGTCACCCGTGAGGACGGCCACCGAGTTGCCCCAGCGGGCGTTGGCGCTCTCCACCCCGCGGCGCACGTCCGCCTCGTCCATGACGTCGTCGTGGTAGAGCGTGGCGAGGTGCGTGAGCTCGACCACCACGGCGGACGGGACGATCCCGGGCGCGTAGGGGTCCCCGAACCGGGACGCGAGCATGACGAGCAGCGGCCGGAACCGCTTGCCGCCGGCCCGGACCAGGTGCTGTGCGGCCTCGGTGATGAAGGGGACTTCGCTCTTGGTGGCTTCCAGCAGACCCGCCTCGACGGCGGCCAGTCCGGCCTGGACATCGGTCTCAAGAGCCTGGTCCCGCACGCTCAGTCCGAACGGCCCGACGACGGTCACGAGGGGTACTCCTGTCTGCTGACGATCACGCTGACGATCACCTGGATTGTCGATGTGTCGCTGCCATCACTCAAGCCAGCGTATCGGGTCCCTTTTCGATCACGGAGAGGGCCTTCCCGGCCACCCTCCACGCGCCGCCCGATAAGCACCGGTATGTTCGGTGCGCAGGGCATCCTCGTCCCCCTCCCCTGCACCGAGATGATGGGCGGCCGAGATCCCGATGATCATCCGTACCGCGTTCCCGTACGAGACCACCCACGAGGACGTCCGGATCCCGCTGCCCGACGGCGTGGAGCTGTACGCGCGGATCTGGCGGCCCGTGACGGACGAGCCGGTGCCCGCCCTGCTGGAGTACCTGCCGGACCGGCTCACCGACTCCACCGCGCCCCGCGACCGCCAGCGCCACCCCTGGTACGCGGGCCACGGCTACGCCTCCGTACGCGTGGACGCGCGCGGGCACGGATGCAGCGGCGGCCGCCCCGGCGGGCCCGGCGAGGCCCGGGAGGCGGCCGACGCGGTCGCGGTGGTGGAGTGGCTGGCGGGGCGGCCGTGGTGCACGGGAGCGGTGGGGATGTTCGGGCTCGGCCACGGCGGCTCCACCGCCCTCGGGACCGCCGCCCTCGCCCCCGCGGCCCTCAAGGCGGTCGTCGCCGTCTGCGCCGCGGCCGACCGCTTCGACGGGGGCGGGCCCTACCGGGGCGGCTCGGTGCTCGCCCCGGAGGCGCACGCGGGCGCGGCGGCCCTGCTGGCCCTCACCGCCCGGCCGCCGGACCCGCTGTTCACCGGCGAGGGCTGGCGGGCGCGCTGGCTGGACCGGCTGGAGGCGCTGGAACCGGCCGTCCACACCTGGCTGGCCCACCAGACCCGCGACGGCCACTGGCGGGAGGGCGGCGTCCGCGAGGCCCTTCCGGCGGTCCGCGCGGCCGTCCTCGCCGTGGGCGGCTGGCACGACCCGCACCGGGACACCGTGCTGGAGCTGGTGGAGCGGCTGGACCCGCGCCGGGTCCGCGGGCTGATCGGGCCCTGGTCGCACCAGTACCCGGACCGCGGGCTGCCGCCGGGCCCCGCGATCGGCTTCCTCCAGGAGACCCTGCGCTGGTGGGACCACTGGCTCCGGGGCGAGGACAACGGCGCCCTGGAGGAGCCGCTGCTGCGCGCCTGGATCGGCGACGCGCACCCGCCCGCCACCGTGTACGAGGAGCTGCCCGGCCGCTGGGCCGGAGAGCGGGCCTGGCCCTCCCCGACCGTGATCCCCGTCCCGTACGTGTTCGCGGGCGCGCCGGTGGCCGTGGCCTCCCCGCAGCACACGGGGCTGGACGCGGGCCGCTTCCGCCCCCTCGGCAACGCCGCCGACCTGCCGCCGGACCAGCGCGAGGAGGACGCCAAGTCGGCCTGCTTCGAGTTCCCGGTGAGCGGCGAGGAGCCGGTGGAGATCCTGGGCCGCCCCTCGGTGACCCTGCGGCTGCGGCTGGACGTGCCGTACGGGCAGGTCGTGGCCCGGCTCTGCGACGTGGCCCCGGACGGCTCCTCGACGCTGCTCACGCGGGGCGTGCTCAACCTGTCCGCGCGGCAGGGCCCGGACCGGGCGGTCCCGTGGCCGGTGGGCTCGTACGAGGACGTCACCTTCGCGCTGGACGGCATCGGCCACGCCTTCCCGCCGGGGCACCGGATCCGGCTCGCCGTGTCCTCCGCGTACTGGCCGTGGATCTGGCCGCGCGCCGGCTCGGAGGCCGGGTGGACCCTCGACCCGGCGGGCAGCTCCGTGACCCTGCCGGTGCGGATGGGCTCCCGCGCCGACGACGGCGTGGTCTTCGAACCGCCGGAGCAGGCCGAGCCCCTGGGCGTGACCGCCCCGGCCACGCTGGACGAGGAGCGCCCGGAGCGGCTGGTCGTACGGGACGTGGCGCGGGGCACCTGGCGGCTGGAGGTGGACCCGCGCCACGGGGGCACGCGGGTGTACCCGGACGGGCTGGAGTGCGAGGAGGAGGCGGTGGAGACGTACGAGATCCAGGACGCGGACCCGCTGTCGGCCCGGATCCGCTCGGAGTGGCGGATCCGGCTGCACCGGCCGGACCTGGGCTGGGACGCGCGGGTGGAGACCCGCTCGGAGTCCGGCTGCGACGAGGGCGGCTTCCTGACGTGGAACGAGCTGGTGTGCCGGGAGGGCGGGGAGGTGGTCTTCCACCGCACCTGGGAGCGCCGGCTGCCGCGGGCGGCGGGCTGAGCCCCCGCCGGGCCGCCCTCCCCGGGCCTCCGGGGCCGCGCCGGTCAGCCGTAGAGGCGTTCCAGGACCACCGCGACCCCGTCCTCCTCGTTCGACAGGGTCACCTCGTCCGCGACGGCCACCAGCTCACGGTGCGAGTTCGCCATGGCCACCCCCCAGGCCGCCCACGCGAACATCGGGATGTCGTTCGGCATGTCCCCGAAGGCGATGGTCCCCGCCGGGGACACCCCCAGGACCTCGGCCGCGCGGGCGAGACCGCCGGCCTTGTCGATGCCAGGCGGCTGGAGCTCCACGGTGTACTCCCCCGCCATCGTGACGTTCACCAGGTCCCCGACCACCGCGCGGGCCACCCGCGTCAGCTCGTCGTCGTCGAGCTCCGGGTGCTGGAGCAGCACCTTGTTGATCGGCGCCGACCACAGGCCCGAGCGGCGGTCCACCCGTACGGTCGGCAGGTGCGGGTGCCACATCCGGTAGCCCGGCCCCATCAGCATCTCCGCGTCCAGGCCCTCCTGGTTCACGGCCGCGTACACCTCGCCGATCTCGGCCTCGATCTTGCCGAGGGCGACCTCCGCGAGCTCCCGGTCCATGGGGACGGAGTGCAGCAGCCGGCCGCGCGCCGCGTCGTACACCTGGGCGCCCTGCGCGCACACCGCGAGCCCCGTGTAGCCGAGACGGTCCAGGACGTGCCGGACCTGCGGCACGGGACGGCCGGTGACGACGATGTGCTGGGCGCCGGCGGCGCGGGCCTGCGCGAGAGCCCCGTAGGAACGGGCGGAAACGGTGTCCCCCGCGCGCAGCAGGGTCCCGTCCAGGTCCGTCGCGATCAAGGCATGGGGGAGGGCCGGAAACGGCGCGGAAGTCACGGCGCCAAGGATACGGACCCCTGCGGACAAGTCCTACAAATAGAGCGCGAATCCGGCCTCCCCTAGGCCCCTTCAGCCACGTAACGTGTCAACCAGCCCCCGGGACACCCCCGGACCGCGTCGAAAGCGAGGCAGCACCCCATGCCCCAGCAGAGCCCCCTCGATGTCCCCGAGGGCGACCCGTTCGGGCCGCACAACCTCCCGTACGGCGTCTTCTCGGCCGCCGGTGAGGAGCGCCGCCGGATCGGCGTGCGCATCGGCGGGTACGTGCTCGACGCGGGGGCGGCCGCGGCCGCGCTCGGCTCCCCGTACGCCGGTCTGCTCGGGCAGAGCTCCCTCAACCCGCTGCTGGCCGCCGGGCGCACCGCCTGGCGCGACGTGCGGCGCGCGCTGACCGCGTGGGTGACCGACCCGGGCCACCGCCCGACGGTGGAGCCGCACCTGCTGCCGCTCGACGCGGTCACGCTGCACCTGCCGTACGAGGTCGCCGACTACGTCGACTTCTACGCGAGCGAGCACCACGCCACCAACGTCGGCCGCATGTTCCGCCCGGACGGCGAGCCGCTGACCCCCAACTGGAAGCACTTGCCCATCGGTTACCACGGCCGCTCCGGCACGCTCGTGGTCTCCGGGACCGATGTCGTACGCCCCTCCGGGCAGCGCAAGGCGCCCACCGACCCGGCGCCCGTCTTCGGCCCGTCCGTGAAGCTCGACATCGAGGCGGAGGTCGGCTTCGTCGTCGGCGCGCCGTCCGCGATGGGCAGCCCGGTGCCGCTGGGTGCCTTCGAGGACCACGTCTTCGGGCTGTTCCTGCTCAACGACTGGTCGGCGCGGGACCTCCAGGCGTGGGAGTACGTCCCGCTCGGCCCCTTCCTCGGCAAGTCCTTCGCCACCTCCGTCTCCGCGTGGGTGACCCCGCTGGAGGCCCTGGACGCCGCCCGGGTGGCCCCGCCGGCCCGGGACTTCCCGCTGCTGCCCTACCTGGACGACGCGGCCGTCGACCGGCCGGGCGGCTTCGACCTGCACATCGCCGTGGCCGTCAACGGCCAGGAGGTGGCGCGGCCGCCGTTTGCGACGATGTACTGGACCGCCGCCCAGCAGCTGGCCCATATGACGGTCAACGGCGCCTCCCTGCGCACCGGCGACGTCTTCGGCTCGGGCACGGTCAGCGGGCCGGAGGTGGACCAGCGCGGCTCGCTGCTGGAGCTCACGTGGAACGGGCGCGACGCGATCGAGCTGGCCGACGGCAAGCGGACCTTCCTGGAGGACGGGGACACCGTCACCCTGACGGCGTGGGCCCCCGGCCCGGACGGCACCCGCGTCGGCCTCGGCGAGGTCACGGGCCGCATCGTGGCCGCGGCCTAGCCACTCGGGCGCACGGCGCGCCTCCGTACGGGCCCTCACACCCCCGTTCGGAGGCGCGCCGCGTGCGGTGGGGGGTGCGGGCGGTGATGGTGGACGGACGACCGGGCGCGGGAACCCGTACCCCGTACCCCCACCGCGAGGGAGCCGCCACCATGTCCGTACGCAGCCTCAGGACCGTCCTCGCCTGCGCGGCCGCCGCCTCGCTCGGCCTCGCGGCGGTGGCCCCCGCCCACGGGGTCGAGGGGCCGGCGCCGGACCCGCGCGACGCGAAGGCCATGCGGGACATGGCGACGGCGATGGCGGCGACCGCCAAGTACGCGGACGAGCGGCAGGCCATCAAGGACGGCTACGTCCCGAAGGGCGAGGAGTGCATGAGCAACCCCTTCGGCGTGGGCGCGATGAACTACCACTACGTCAAGCAGGCCAACTGGGGCTCGAAGGACCCGGCCAGGCCGACGGCGCTGCTCTACAGCCGGGACAAGGACAAGAACGGCCGGCGCCGGCTGGAGACGGTGGAGTGGATGTCCACCGACCGCGACCAGGACCTCAAGACCGCCGACGACCGGCCGAGCATGTTCGGCCTGCCCTTCGACGGCCCGATGCCGGGCCACTGGGCGGGCATGCCGAAGCACTACGACCTGCACATGTGGGCGTACAAGAAGAACCCGGCGGGCCGCTTCCACAATTGGAACCCCGCCCTCACCTGCCCGAAGAAGCCCCCGACCCCGGGCAAGCCGGCCACCTCCCACGCCCACGGCCACTAGTCTGCGCCCGTCGGCGCCGTCAAGTGCCTCGCGCATATGACTCACCCAGTAGGGCGGTATTCCGGGGATGCGCGGCGATACTCTGATCGCACTCGCGAGACTCCGTGGCATGGGAGCACTACCGATGAGCGTCGATCCCGAGACACCTGAACAGGAGCCCGCCCTGCGCTGGCCCGTCCCGCCTGCGGGCGGGTGGACGGCTGACGACCTTGACCGGCTTCCCAACCTGCCTCCGCACACGGAGCTGATCGACGGGAGCCTGATTTTCGTGAGTCCGCAAACCCGATTCCATATGCGAGCCCTGCGATTCTTCGAATGGCAGCTCGAATCACTGGTTCCGGACGGACTCGAAGTGATGCGAGAGTTCACCGTCGACATCGATCGACACAACCGGCCCGAGCCGGACGTCCTCGTCGTCGACGAGGAACTGGCCCGGGGTTCCGAGCAGCAGACACGCATTCCCGCCGCGTCGGTCCAGCTGGCCATCGAGGTCGTCTCTCCCGATTCGATCAGCCGGGACCGCGAGACGAAACCGGCCAGATACGCCAGGGCAGGAATCCCCCACTACTGGCGGGTGGAGAACAAGAACGACCGGGCTGTCGTCTACGTATTCGAACTCGAACCGGCCACGCGCGCCTATGTCGCAACGGGCATCTTCCACGACCGGCTGAAGGTCTCGGCGCCCTTCCCCATCGACCTGGACCTCACCGCCATCAAGCCGGGGGGTGGGCGGCCCGAGTAGCACCGCACACAGCACAGGGCCCGGCTCCCCCGAGGGGGGCCGGGCCCTGGGTCGTGCGGCGGACCGTCAGCGGACGAAGGTGCTCGCCTGGCCGGCCAGGTCCAGGAAGTACTGGGGGGCCAGGCCCAGGGCCAGGGTGACCGCCACGCCCACCGCGATGGTGGTCATCGTCAGCGGGGAGGGGACGGCCACCGTCGGGCCGTCCGCCTTCGGCTCGCTGAAGAACATCAGGACGATCACCCGGATGTAGAAGAACGCGGCGATCGCGGAGGACAGCACACCGATCACGACCAGCACCCCCGCACCCCCCTCGGCCGCCGCCGAGAACACCGCGAACTTGCCGGTGAAGCCCGAGGTCAGCGGGATGCCCGCGAAGGCCAGCAGGAACACCGCGAAGACGGCCGCCGTCAGCGGCGAACGCCGCCCGAGCCCCGCCCACTTGGACAGGTGCGTCGCCTCGCCCCCCGCGTCCCGCACCAGCGTGACCACCGCGAAGGCGCCGATCGTCACGAAGGAGTACGCGCCCAGGTAGAAGAGGACGGCCTTGACCCCCTCCGCCGAGGTCGCGATGACACCGGCCAGGATGAAGCCCGCGTGCGCGATGGAGGAGTAGGCCAGGAGCCGCTTCACGTCCGTCTGGGTCACGGCGATCACCGCGCCCGCCAGCATCGTGACGATGGCCACGCCCCACATCACCGGCCGCCAGTCCCAGCGCAGCCCCGGCAGGACCACGTAGAGCAGGCGCAGCAGGGCGCCGAAGGCGGCCACCTTCGTGGCCGCGGCCATGAAGCCGGTGACCGGGGTGGGGGCGCCCTGGTAGACGTCCGGGGTCCACATGTGGAAGGGGACCGCTCCGACCTTGAAGAGCAGGCCCGTCAGGATCAGCGCCCCGCCGATCAGCAGCAGCGCGTCATTGCCCATGGTGCCCGCGAGGGCCGGGTCGATCTTGGTGACCGTGCCGTCGACCACGTCGGCGATGACCGCGTACGAGACGGAGCCCGCGTAGCCGTAGAGCAGCGCGATGCCGAAGAGGAGGAAGGCGGAAGAGAAGGCGCCGAGCAGGAAGTACTTCACCGCCGCTTCCTGCGACATCAGCCGCTGGCGGCGGGCGACGGCGCAGAGCAGGTACAGCGGGAGGGAGAAGACCTCCAGGGCGACGAACAGCGTCAGCAGGTCGTTGGCCGCCGGGAAGATCAGCATGCCGGCGATCGCGAACAGCGCCAGCGGGAAGACCTCGGTGGTGGTGAAGCCCGCCTTGACCGCGGCCTTCTCGCTCTCGCTGCCCGGTACGGAGGCCGCCTGGGCGGCGAAGGAGTCCACGCGGTTGCCGTGCGCGGCCGGGTCCAGGCGCCGCTCGGCGAAGGTGAGGACGGCGACCACCGAGGCCAGCAGGATGGTGCCCTGGAGGAACAGCGCCGGGCCGTCCACCGCGATGGCGCCCATGGCCGCGACGTGCGCCTTGGTCGATCCGTACCCGCCGGCCGCGAGGCCGACGACCGCCGCGAAGGCCGAGGCCAGCGCGGCGAGGGCCAGGAAGACCTGGACGTGGTAGCGGGCCTTGCGGGGCACGAACGCCTCGACCACGATCCCGACGACCGCCGCGCCCACCACGATCAGGGTGGGGGCGAGCTGCGCGTACTCGATGGTGGGGGCCGGGATCCGGCCGGCCGGGCCGTCGGCCGCCAGTGTCCACAGGCTGTGGGCGGAGTTCAGAGCGCTCACTTCGCCGCCTCTCCGTTCTTGGCGTCGACCACGACCTCGGGCTTGGGGTCGGTCTGCTTGACGTCCGACATGGTGTGCTCCACCGCCGGGTTGACGATGTCGGTGAGCACCTTCGGGTAGACGCCCAGCCCGATCAGCAGCGCGATCAGCGGGGCGACCACCAGCACCTCCCGCACGCGCAGGTCCGGCATGGTGCGGACCTCCTCCTTCACGGGGCCGGTCATCGTGCGCTGGTAGAGCACCAGCGTGTAGAGCGCGGCGAGCACGATGCCCGTGGTGGCGATGATGCCGACGACCGGGTACCGGGCGAAGGTGCCGACCAGGACCAGGAACTCACTGACGAAGGGCGCGAGCCCCGGCAGCGAGAGCGTGGCGAGGCCGCCGATCAGGAAGGTCCCGGCGAGCACCGGGGCCACCTTCTGGACGCCTCCGTAGTCCGCGATGAGCCGGGATCCGCGCCGCGAGATCAGGAAGCCGGCCACCAGCATCAGCGCCGCCGTCGACAGGCCGTGGTTGACCATGTAGAGGGTGGCGCCGGACTGGCCCTGGGAGGTCATCGCGAAGATGCCCAGGATGATGAAGCCGAAGTGCGAGATCGAGGCGTAGGCCACCAGCCGCTTGATGTCCCGCTGGCCGACCGCCACCAGCGCGCCGTAGACGATGCTGATCAGGGCCAGTACGAGGATCACGGGCGTGGCCCACTTGCTGGCGTCGGGGAAGAGCCCGAGGCAGAAGCGGAGCATCGCGAAGGTGCCGACCTTGTCGACGACCGCGGTGATCAGCACGGCGACGGGGGCGGTGGACTCCCCCATCGCGTTCGGCAGCCAGGTGTGCAGCGGCCACAGCGGCGCCTTCACCGCGAAGGCGAAGAAGAAGCCGAGGAACAGCAGCCGCTCGGTGTTGGTGGCCATGTCCAGGGTGCCCGCGGCGCGGGCGGCGGCGATCTCCTGGAGGGAGAAGTTCCCCGCGACCACATACAGCCCGATGACCGCGGCCAGCATGATCAGGCCGCCGACCAGGTTGTAGAGGAGGAACTTGACCGCCGCGTAGGAGCGTTGCGCCGCGGCGTTCTCGTCGGTGCCGGAGTGGGCCCGGTCCCCGAAGCCGCCGATGAGGAAGTACATCGGGATGAGCATGGCTTCGAAGAAGATGTAGAAGAGGAAGACGTCGGTGGCCTCGAAGGAGATGATCACCATCGCCTCGACCAGCAGGATCAGGGCGAAGAAGCCCTGGGTGGGCCGCCAGCGCTTCGACTGGGTCTCCAGCGGGTCGGCGTCGTGCCAGCCGGCCGCGATCACGAAGGGGATCAGCAGCGCGGTGAGCCCGATGAGCACCACCCCGATCCCGTCCACGCCCAGTTCGTAGCGGACGCCGAAGTCCGCGATCCAGGCGCGGGATTCGGTGAGCTGGTAGCGGTCGCCGCCGGGCTCGAAGCGGACCGCGACGAGCACGGCCAGGGCCAGGGTGGCCAGGGAGAAGAGCAGCGCGAGCCACTTGGCGGCGGTCCTGCGGGCGGCCGGGACGGCCGCCGTGAGGATCGCGCCGGCCGCGGGTACCGCGGCCGTCACCGTCAGAAGCGGGAAGTTCATGTCACACCGCCCTCATCAGCAGGGTCGCGGCGATGAGGATCGCCGTGCCCCCGAACATCGAGACCGCGTAGCTGCGGGCGTAGCCGTTCTGCAGCCTGCGCAGGCGGCCCGAGAGGCCGCCGACCGAGGCGGCCGTCCCGTTCACCACGCCGTCGACCAGGCTGTGGTCGACGTACACGAGGGAGCGGGTGAGGTGTTCCCCGCCGCGCACCAGCACGACGTGGTTGAAGTCGTCCTGGTAGAGGTCCCGGCGGGCCGCCCGGGTGAGGAGGGAGCCGCGCGGGGCGACCACCGGGACGGGCCGCTTGCCGTACATCGCCCAGGCGATGCCGACGCCGGCGAGGAGCATCACCATGGTGGCGGCGGTGACGGTGAGGGCGCTGACGGGCGGGTTCCCGTGGGAGTATCCGGTGACGGGCTCCAGCCACTTCAGGAAGCGCTCACCGATCTCGAAGAAGCCGCCGGCGAAGACCGATCCGAAGGCGAGGATCACCATCGGGACGGTCATGGACTTCGGGGACTCGTGCGGATGCGGCGCGTGTCCCTCGGCGTCGGGCTGCCAGCGCTTCTCCCCGAAGAAGGTGAGGAGCATGACGCGGGTCATGTAGAAGGCGGTGATGCCCGCGCCCAGCAGGGTGACCCCGCCGAGGATCCAGCCCTCGGTGCCGCCCTTGGCGAAGGCCGCCTCGATGATCATGTCCTTGGAGAAGAAGCCGGACAGGCCCGGGAAGCCGATGATGGCCAGGTAGCCGAGGCCGAAGGTGACGAAGGTGACCGGCATGTACGTGCGCAGGCCCCCGTACTTGCGCATGTCGACCTCGTCGTTCATCCCGTGCATCACGGAACCGGCGCCGAGGAAGAGGCCGGCCTTGAAGAAGCCGTGCGTCACCAGGTGCATGATCGCGAAGACGTAGCCGATCGGGCCGAGGCCGGCCGCGAGGATCATGTAGCCGATCTGCGACATGGTCGAGCCGGCCAGGGCCTTCTTGATGTCGTCCTTCGCGCAACCGACGATCGCACCGAAGAGCAGCGTGACCGCGCCCACCACGGTGACCACCAGCTGGGCGTCGGGCGCCGCGTTGAACACGGCGGCCGAGCGGACGATCAGGTAGACACCGGCGGTGACCATCGTCGCCGCGTGGATCAGGGCCGAGACCGGGGTCGGGCCCTCCATCGCGTCCCCGAGCCAGGACTGCAGCGGCACCTGGGCGGACTTGCCGCAGGCGGCCAGGAGCAGCATCAGGCCGATGGCGGTGAGCGTGCCCTCCGACGCCTCGCCCGCGGCGCCGAACACCGGCCCGAAGGCGAAGGTGCCGAAGGTGGTGAACATCAGCATGATCGCGATCGAGAGGCCGATGTCACCGACGCGGTTGACCAGGAACGCCTTCTTGGCGGCGGTGGCCGCGCTGGGCTTGTGCTGCCAGAAGCCGATCAGGAGGTAGGAGGCGAGGCCCACGCCCTCCCAGCCGAAGTACAGCAGCAGGTAGTTGTCGGCGAGGACCAGCAGCAGCATGGCCGCGACGAACAGGTTGAGGTAGCCGAAGAAGCGGCGGCGGCGCTCGTCGTGCTCCATGTACCCGATCGAGTACACGTGGATGAGCGTGCCCACCCCGGAGATCAGCAGGACGAACGTCATCGACAGCTGGTCGAGCTGGAAGGCCATGTCCGCCTGGAAGCCCTCGACGGGGATCCAGGTGTACAGCGTCTGCGTGAGGGTCCGCTCCTCGGCGGGCCGGCCCAGCATGTCCGCGAACAGGGCCACGCCGATGCCGAAGGAGACGGCCGCGAGCAGGGTGCCGATCCAGTGGCCGGCCTTGTCGAGGCGGCGGCCGCCGCAGAGCAGCACCACCGCTCCGAGCAGGGGCGCCGCGATCAGCAGCGCGATCAGGTTCTGCACAGCGACCCCTTACAGCTTCATCAGGCTGGCGTCGTCGACCGAGGCCGAGTGGCGGGTACGGAACAGCGACACGATGATCGCCAGGCCGACCACGACCTCCGCGGCGGCGACGACCATCGTGAAGAAGGCGATGATCTGGCCGTCGAGGTTGCCGTGCATCCGGGAGAAGGCGACGAAGGCGAGATTGCAGGCGTTGAGCATCAGCTCCACGCACATGAACAGCACGATCGCGTTCTTGCGGATGAGCACTCCGACGGCGCCGATGGTGAAGAGCAGGGCCGCCAGATAGAGGTAGTTGACCGGATTCACTTCGCCGCCTCCTCGCGGCCGAGACGCTCCGCGGAACGCCGCTCCAGCGCCTTGAGGTCGTTCAGCGCCTCGCCGGACACGTCCCGGATCTGGCCGCGGGCGCGCAGCGTCCCGCTGACCGTCAGCTCGGAGGGGGTGCCGTCCGGCAGCAGGCCGGGGACGTCCACCGCGTTGTGCCGGGCGTAGACGCCGGGCGCGGGCAGCGGCGGGAGCTGGACGCCCTCGCGGACGCGGCGCTCGGCCAGTTCGCGCTGGGTGGCGGCCCGTTCGGTGCGCTCGCGGTGGGTGAGGACCATCGCGCCGACGGCGGCGGTGATCAGCAGTGCGCCGGTGATCTCGAAGGCGAAGACGTACTTGGTGAAGATCAGCTGGGCCAGGCCCTCGACGTGCCCGGCGGAGTTGACCTTGCCGAGGCCGTTGAAGTGGCTGATCCCGGCGTTGCCGATGCCGCCGATCAGCAGGGTGCCGAAGCCGAGCCCGCAGAGGGCGGCCAGCCAGCGCTGGCCCTTGATGGTCTCCTTCAAGGAGTCGGCGGCGGTGACGCCGACGAGCATGACCACGAAGAGGAACAGCATCATGATCGCGCCGGTGTAGACGATGACCTGGACGACGCCCAGGAAGTACGCCCCGTTCGCGAGGTAGAACACGGCCAGGATGATCATCGTCCCGGCGAGGCTGAGGGCGCTGTGCACGGCCTTCTTCATCAGGATCGTGGCCAGCGCGCCGATGACGGCGACGGTGCCGAGGACCCAGAACTGCACGGCCTCGCCGGTGGAGGTGACGGTCGCGGCGACGGTGCTCATGCTCCCACCTCCGCGGTCCCGTCGCCGGCCGGGGCCGGCTCCTCCCCCTTGGAGACCGCCACCTGCCGGACCGTGCCCGGGGCGGCGCCCGTCACCAGCCCGCGGTAGTAGTCCTGTTCGTCCGTGCCGGGGAAGACCGAGTGCGGGGCCTCGACCATGCCCTCGGTGAGCCCGGCGAGCAGCTGGTCCTTGGTGTAGATCAGCGACTCGCGGCTGGAGTCGGCCAGTTCGAACTCGTTCGTCATGGTCAGCGCCCGGGTGGGGCACGCCTCGACGCAGAGACCGCACAGGATGCAGCGGGCGTAGTTGATCTGGTAGACCCGGCCGTACCGCTCGCCCGGGGAGTAGCGCTCCTCCTCGGTGTTGTCCGCGCCCTCCACATAGATGGCGTCGGCGGGACAGGCCCAGGCGCACAGTTCGCACCCGATGCACTTCTCCAGACCGTCGGGGTGCCGGTTGAGCTGGTGGCGTCCGTGGAAGCGCGGGGCGGTGGTCTTCTGCTGTTCCGGGTACTGCTCGGTGAGGCGCTTCTTGAACATGGCCTTGAAGGTCACGCCGAAACCGGCCACCGGGTTCTGCCACTTCTCGTCAGACATTCTCAGCACCCTCCTCTCGGTCACTCTCAGTATTCGCCCCGCCACTGACAATCAGCTCCCGCTCACCGCGGGGACGCCTGCGCGGTACGGGTGCCAGGTGCTGGCCGGGCTTCGGCGGCACGGGGAAACCGCCCGCCAGCGGGTCGAAGGGCTCGGCCCCCGCGGCCTGGCCGGCCTGCTCCGCGGTGGCCTTCTCCCGCTTGTCGCGGAAGACGTCGGCGACGAAGGAGAGCAGGAGGATCGCGATGACGGCGCCGCCGACGTAGAGGGCGATCTCGCTGAAGTCGTACGCCTCGTTGCGCAGGGCCCGGACGGTGGCGACGAGCATCAGCCACACCACGGAGACCGGGATGAGGACCTTCCAGCCGAGCTTCATCAGCTGGTCGTAGCGCACGCGCGGCAGCGTGCCGCGCAGCCAGATGAAGAAGAACAGCAGCAGCTGGACCTTGATGACGAACCAGAGCAGCGGCCACCAGCCGTGGTTCGCGCCCTCCCAGAAGGTGCTGATCGGGTAGGGGGCCCGCCAGCCGCCGAGGAAGAGGGTCACGGAGACCGCCGAGACGGTGACCATGTTGACGTACTCGGCCAGCATGAACAGCGCGAACTTGATGGAGGAGTACTCGGTGTTGAAGCCGCCGACCAGGTCGCCCTCGGACTCCGGCATGTCGAAGGGGGCGCGGTTGGTCTCGCCGACCATCGTGATCACGTAGATGATGAAGGACACCGGCAGGAGCACGATGTACCAGCGGTCCGCCTGCGCCTCCACGATCGCGGAGGTCGACATCGACCCGGAGTAGAGGAAGACCGAGGCGAAGGCCGCGCCCATCGCGATCTCGTACGAGATCATCTGCGCGCAGGAGCGCAGACCGCCGAGGAGCGGATACGTCGAGCCGGAGGACCAGCCCGCGAGCACGATGCCGTAGATGCCGACCGAGGCCACCGCGAGGATGTAGAGCATCGCGATGGGCAGGTCGGTCAGCTGCATCGTGGTGCGCTGGCCGAAGATGGAGACCTCGTCGCCGGGCGGCCCGAAGGGGATCACCGCGATGGCCATGAAGGCCGGGATCGCCGCGATGACGGGCGCCAGGACGTAGACCACCTTGTCGGCGCGCTTGACGACGATGTCTTCCTTGAGCATCAGCTTCACGCCGTCGGCGAGCGACTGGAGCATGCCCCAGGGGCCGTGCCGGTTGGGGCCGATGCGCAGCTGCATCCAGGCGACGACCTTGCGCTCCCAGACGATGGAGAAGAGCACGGTCACCATCAGGAAGGCGAAGCAGAACACCGCCTTGATGACGACGAGCCACCAGACGTCCCGCCCGAACAGGGAGAGGTCCTCGGCAGCGAGTTGAACGGTGTTCACGCGTCCACCTCCGCGGTGGTGTCGCCGGCGGCGGCCGGGGTCGCCGGGCCGATGCGTACGAGGGTGCCCGGCCGGGCCCCGGCGTCGGCGAGCACGCCGGAGCCGGTGGAGTTGAGCGGGAGCCAGACCACGCGGTCGGGCATGTCGGTGATCCGGAGCGGGAGTTCCACGGAGCCGGCCGGGCCGGTGACCGCGAGGAGGTCGCCGTCCTTGACGCCCGTCTCGGCGGCCGTGGCGGCCGAGAGCCGGGCGCTCGCCTCGTGCCGGGTCCCGGCCAGGGCCTCGTCGCCCTCCTGGAGCCGGCCCAGGTCGAGCAGCAGGCGGTGGCCGGCGAGCACGGCCTCCCCGGCGCCGGGGCGCGGCGGCGGCACGGTGCCGGCGGCCGCCTCGGCGGCGAGCCCACCCTCCCAGGGGCCGAGCCGCTCCAGCTCCCGGCGTACGGCGTGCACGTCGGGCAGGGCGAGCGGCCGGTCGGCGGCGTCCGCGAGCATGTGCAGCACGCGGGCGTCGGCGGGGGCGAGCCGCCGGGTCATCTGGTCGGGCTTGAGGGCGGCCTCGAAGGGCCGGACCCGGCCTTCCCAGTTGAGGAAGGCGCCGGCCTTCTCGGCGACGGCGGCGACGGGGAACACCACGTCGGCGTGGTCGGTGACCTCGCCGGGCCGCAGTTCCAGGGAGACCACGAAGGCTTCCCGCAGCGCGGTCCGGGCCCGCGCCGGGTCCGGCAGGTCGGTGACCTCGACGCCCGCGACGAGCAGCGCCGCCAGCTCGCCGGTGGCGGCGGCCTCGACGATCTGGCCGGTGTCGCGGCCGTAGCGGTGCGGGAGCTCGTCCAGGCCCCAGGCGGCGGCGACCTCGTCGCGGGCCCGCGGGTCGGTGGCCGGACGGCCGCCCGGCAGCAGGGACGGCAGCGCGCCCGCCTCGACGGCGGCCCGCTCGCCGGCCCGGCGCGGGATCCACACCAGCCGGGCCCCGGTCGCGGCGGCGGTGCGCACCGCCGCGGTGAGGGCGCCGGGCACCCCGGCGAGCCGTTCGCCGACGACGATCACGGCGCCGGGGGCGCGCAGCGCCTCCGCGGCCTCGGCGCCGCCGGCCTCCAGGCCGGTGCGGGTGGCCAGCGCGTCGAGCCATTCGGGCTCGGTGCCGGGGGCGGCGGCGAGCAGGGTGCCGCCGGCCTTGTCCAGGCCGCGGGTGGCGAAGGGGGCGAGGGCGAAGGTCCGCTGACCCCGCCTGCGGTGGGCCTTGCGCAGCCGCAGGAAGACCCCGGGGGCCTCCTCCTCCGCCTCGATGCCGGCGAGCAGGACGGCGGGGGCCGCCTCCAGCGAGGTGTACGTGACCCCCTCGCCGTCGAGGTCCTTGCCGGTGCCGGCCACGGTGGCGGCCAGGAACTCGGCCTCCTCCGCGCTGTGCACGCGGGCCCGGAAGTCGATGTCGTTGGTGTCGAGCACCACCCGGGCGAACTTGGCGTACGCGTAGGCGTCCTCGACCGTGAGCCGGCCTCCGGTGAGCACCCCGGCCCGGCCGCGCGCGGCGGCGAGCCCGGCGGCCGCGGCCTCCAGGGCCTCGGGCCAGCTCGCCGGCTCCAGGGTCCCGTTCGCGCCGCGCACGAGCGGGGTGGTGAGCCGGTCGGGGCGCTGGGCGTAGCGGAACCCGAAGCGGCCCTTGTCGCAGATCCACTCCTCATTGACCTCGGGGTCCTCGGCGGCCAGCCGGCGCAGGACCTTGCCGCGGCGGTGGTCGGTGCGGGTGGCGCAGCCGCCGGCGCAGTGCTCGCAGACGCTCGGGGAGGAGACCAGGTCGAAGGGGCGGGAGCGGAAGCGGTAGGCGGCCGAGGTGAGGGCGCCGACCGGGCAGATCTGGATGGTGTTGCCGGAGAAGTACGACTCGAAGGGGTCGTCCTCGCCGGTGCCGACCTGCTGGAGCGCGCCGCGTTCGAGCAGTTCGATCATCGGGTCGCCGGCGATCTCGTTGGAGAAGCGGGTGCAGCGGGCGCAGAGCACGCACCGCTCGCGGTCCAGCAGCACCTGGGTGGAGATCGGTACGGGCTTCTCGTAGGTGCGCTTCCTGCCCTCGAAGCGGGATTCGGCGTTGCCGTGGGACATCGCCTGGTTCTGCAGGGGGCACTCGCCGCCCTTGTCGCAGACGGGGCAGTCCAGCGGGTGGTTGATGAGCAGCAGCTCCATCACCCCGCGCTGGGCCTTGTCGGCGACCGGGGAGGTGAGCTGGGTCTTGACGACCATGCCGTCGGTGCAGGTGATGGTGCAGGAGGCCATCGGCTTGCGCTGGCCCTCGACCTCGACGATGCACTGGCGGCAGGCGCCGGCCGGGGAGAGCAGGGGGTGGTCGCAGAACCGGGGGATCTCGATGCCGAGCTGTTCGGCGGCCCGGATGACGAGGGTGCCCTTGGGCACCGAGAGCGGGACCCCGTCGATGGTGAGCGAGATCAGGTCCTCCGGCGGGAGGGCCGCCCCGCCCCCGGAGGCGGACGTAGTGGTGACGGTCATGCGTTCACCTCCGTGTCGGCCCAGAGGGTCGACTTGCTGGGGTCGAAGGGGCAGCCCTTGCCCGTGATGTGCTGCTCGTACTCCTCGCGGAAGTACTTCAGCGAGGAGAAGATCGGGCTGGCCGCGCCGTCGCCCAGTGCGCAGAAGGACTTGCCGTTGATGTTGTCGGCGATGTCGTTCAGCTTGTCGAGGTCGGACATGACGCCCTTGCCGGCCTCGATGTCGCGCAGCAGCTGGACCAGCCAGTAGGTGCCCTCGCGACAGGGGGTGCACTTGCCGCAGGACTCGTGGGCGTAGAACTCCGTCCAGCGGGTCACCGCGCGGACCACGCAGGTGGTCTCGTCGAAGCACTGGAGCGCCTTGGTGCCGAGCATCGAGCCGGCGGCGCCGACGCCCTCGTAGTCGAGCGGGACGTCGAGGTGCTCGTCGGTGAACATGGGGGTGGAGGAGCCGCCGGGGGTCCAGAACTTGAGCCGGTGCCCGGGCCGCATGCCGCCGCTCATGTCGAGGAGCTGGCGCAGGGTGATGCCGAGGGGGGCCTCGTACTGCCCGGGGCCGGAGACGTGCCCGGAGAGGGAGTAGAGGGTGAAGCCGGGGGACTTCTCGGTCCCCATCGAGGTGAACCAGTCCTTGCCCTGGTGCAGGATCGCGGGAACCGAGGCGATGGACTCGACGTTGTTGACGACAGTGGGGCACGCGTAGAGCCCCTCGACGGCAGGGAAGGGAGGACGCAGCCGGGGCTGACCGCGCCGGCCTTCGAGGGAGTCGAGCAGTGCCGTCTCCTCGCCGCAGATGTACGCGCCCGCGCCCGCGTGCACCGTGATGTCGAGGTCGATGCCGCTGCCCAGGACGTCCTTGCCGAGGTATCCGGCCGCGTACGCCTCGCGCACCGCCTCGTGCAGGCGCCGCAGGACCGGTACGACCTCGCCGCGCAGGTAGATGAAGGCGTGCTGCGAGCGGATCGCGTAGCAGGCGATGATCATTCCCTCGATGAGGGAGTGCGGGTTGGCGAAGAGGAGCGGGATGTCCTTGCAGGTGCCCGGCTCGGACTCGTCCGCGTTCACGACGAGGTAGTGCGGCTTGCCGTCGCCCTGCGGGATGAACTGCCATTTCATCCCGGTGGGGAAGCCCGCGCCGCCGCGTCCGCGCAGACCCGATTCCTTGACGTAGGCGATCACCTCGTCCGGGGTCATCTCCAGTGCCTTGCGCAGGCCCTCGTACCCGCCGTGGCGGCGGTAGGTCTCCAGCGTCCAGGAGTGCGGCTCGTCCCAGAAAGCGGACAGGACGGGCGCCAGCAGCTTCTCCGGGCTCGTGCCCCCGCCGGTCTCCGGCCGGGAGGTGCCCCCCTGGCTTTCCTTGGCCGACACGCTCATCACTCCCCTCCCTCGGTGGTGGTCTCGCCGCGCGGGTGCACGATCGGGGTGTGCGGGGCCTCGCCGCGGGCGATGCGCAGGCCGATCAGGGAGGCGGGCCCGGCTCCGCCGGTGGCCTCGACGGCTCCCGGGCGCTCGTCGGGGAAGCCGGCCAGGATCCGGGCGGTCTCCTTGTACGTGCACAGCGGCGCGCCCCGGGTCGGGGCGACCTCGCGGCCGGCGAGCAGGTCGTCGACCATGGCCTTGGCGGAGGCGGGGGTCTGGTTGTCGAAGAACTCCCAGTTCACCATCACCACGGGGGCGTAGTCGCAGGCCGCGTTGCACTCGATGTGCTCCAGCGTGACCTTGCCGTCGGCGGTGGTCTCGTTGTTGCCGACGCCGAGGTGCTCCTTGAGCTCGTCGAAGATGGCGTCGCCGCCCATGACCGCGCACAGGGTGTTGGTGCAGACGCCGACCTGGTAGTCGCCGGAGGGCTTGCGCCGGTACATCGTGTAGAAGGTCGCGACGGCGGTGACCTCGGCGGTGGTCAGCCCCAGGGTCTCGGCGCAGAAGCGGATGCCGGTCTTGGAGACGTACCCCTCCTCCGCCTGGCACAGGTGCAGCAGAGGCAGCAGCGCGGAGCGGCTGTCGGGATAGCGGGCGACGACCTCCCGCGCGTCCGCCGCGAGGCGCTCGCGCACCTCCGCCGGGAAGTCCGGGGCGGGCAGCTGGGGCATGCCCAGCGAGACCCCCTGGCTCCGAGAACTGGCGGTCATCGGTCGACGCCTCCCATCACGGGGTCGATGGAGGCGACGGCGACGATGACGTCGGCGACCTGGCCGCCCTCGCACATCGCGGCCATGGCCTGCAGGTTGGTGAAGGACGGGTCGCGGAAGTGGACCCGGTAGGGGCGGGTGCCGCCGTCGGAGACGAGGTGGACGCCGAGCTCGCCCTTGGGGGACTCGACGGCCGCGTACGCCTGGCCGGCCGGCACCCGGAAGCCCTCGGTCACCAGCTTGAAGTGGTGGATGAGGGCTTCCATGGAGGTGCCCATGATGTTCCTGATGTGGTCGAGCGAGTTGCCGAGGCCGTCGGGGCCCATGGCGAGCTGCGCCGGCCAGGCGATCTTCTTGTCGGCGACCATCACCGGGCCCGGCTCCAGGCGCTCCAGGCACTGCTCGACGATCCGCAGCGACTGGCGCATCTCCTCCAGGCGGATCAGGAAGCGCCCGTAGGAGTCGCAGGTCTCGGTGGTCGGTACGTCGAACTCGTAGGTCTCGTAGCCGCAGTATGGGTCCGACTTGCGCAGGTCGTGCGGCAGTCCGGCGGAGCGCAGGATCGGGCCGGTGGCGCCGAGGGCCATGCAGCCGGCGAGGTCGAGGTAGCCGACGTCCTGCATGCGGGCCTTGAAGATGGGGTTGCCGGTGGCGAGCTTGTCGTACTCCGGCAGGTTCTTCTTCATGGTCTTCACGAACTCGCGCAGCTGGTCCACGGCGCCCGGGGGCAGGTCCTGCGCGAGGCCGCCGGGGCGGATGTACGCGTGGTTCATGCGCAGGCCGGTGATCAGCTCGTACAGGTCGAGGATCAGCTCGCGGTCGCGGAAGCCGTAGATCATGATCGTGGTGGCGCCCAGCTCCATGCCGCCGGTGGCGATGCACACCAGGTGGGAGGAGAGCCGGTTGAGCTCCATCAGCAGGACGCGGATCACGGTGGCGCGGTCGGGGATCTGCTCGGTGATGCCGAGCAGCTTCTCGACGCCGAGGCAGTAGGCCGCCTCGTTGAAGAAGGGCGTCAGGTAGTCCATGCGCGTGACGAAGGTGGTGCCCTGCGTCCAGTTCCGGAATTCGAGGTTCTTCTCGATGCCGGTGTGCAGGTAGCCGATGCCGCAGCGGGCCTCGGTGACCGTCTCGCCGTCGATCTCCAGGATCAGCCGCAGCACGCCGTGGGTGGAGGGGTGCTGGGGGCCCATGTTGACGACGATCCGCTCGTCGTCGGCCTTGGCGGCGGACTGGACGATCTCGTCCCAGTCGCCGCCGGTGACGGTGTAGACGGTGCCCTCGGTGGTCTCGCGGGAGGACGCGTGGTGTGACGTGGACATCAGCTGTACGACCTCCGCTGGTCGGGAGCCGGGATCTGGGCGCCCTTGTACTCGACGGGGATGCCGCCGAGGGGGTAGTCCTTGCGCTGCGGGAAGCCCTGCCAGTCGTCCGGCATCATGATCCGGGTGAGGGCCGGGTGCCCGTCGAAGACCAGGCCGAAGAAGTCGTAGGTCTCGCGCTCGTGCCAGTCGTTGGTCGGGTAGACGGCGACGAGCGAGGGGACGTGCGGGTCGCCGTCGGGGACCGAGACCTCCAGGCGCAGGATCCGGCCGTGCGTGAGCGAGCGCAGGTGGTAGACGGCGTGCAGCTCGCGGCCCTTGTCGTGGGGGAAGTGCACCCCGGAGACGCCGGTGCACAGCTCGAAGCGCAGGGCGGGGTCGTCGCGCAGGGTGCGGGCGACGCGGACCAGGTGCTCGCGGGCGATGTGGAAGGTGAGCTCGCCCCGGTCGACGACCGTCTTCTCGATGGCGTTGGCGGGCAGCAGGTCCTGCTCCTCCAAGGCGCCTTCGAGTTCGTCGGCCACCTCGTCGAAGTAGGAGCCGTACGGACGGGCGCTCGCGCCGGGCAGGGCCACGGTGCGGACGAGGCCGCCGTAACCGCTCGTGTCGCCTCCGTTGCGGGCGCCGAACATGCCCTTGCGGACGCCGATCACCTCGGGGCCCTGGGCGCGGGGGGCGGGCAGACCGCCCTCGGCGGCGTTGTCCTCGGCGGCGGCGCCGTCGTGCGGCTCGTGGGTCTCGCTCACCGGAGCAGCCCCTTCATCTCAATGGTGGGGAGGGCCCTGAGGGCCGCCTCTTCCGCTTCGCGCGCCGCCTCTTCCCGGTTCACGCCGAGCTTTCCGCCCTGGATCTTCTGGTGGAGCTTGAGGATCGCGTCCATCAGCATCTCGGGGCGGGGCGGGCAGCCGGGGAGGTAGATGTCCACCGGGACGACGTGGTCGACGCCCTGGACGATCGCGTAGTTGTTGAACATGCCGCCCGAGGAGGCGCAGACCCCCATCGAGATCACCCACTTGGGAGCGGGCATCTGGTCGTACACCTGCCGCAGCACCGGCGCCATCTTCTGGCTGACCCGGCCCGCGACGATCATCAGGTCGGCCTGGCGCGGGGATCCGCGGAAGACCTCCATGCCGAAGCGGGCGAGGTCGTAGCGGCCGGCTCCCGTCGTCATCATCTCGATGGCGCAGCAGGCGAGGCCGAACGTGGCCGGGAAGACGGACGACTTGCGCACCCATCCCGCGGCCTGTTCGACGGTGGTCAGCAGGAAGCCGCTCGGCAGCTTCTCTTCCAGTCCCATGGGAATTCAGCCCCTCAGTCCCATTCCAGGCCGCCGCGGCGCCAGACGTAGGCGTAGGCGACGAAGACGGTGAGCACGAAGAGCAGCATCTCGACGAGCCCGAAGATCCCCAGGGAGTCGAAGGTGACGGCCCAGGGGTAGAGGAAGACAACCTCGATGTCGAAGACGATGAAGAGCATCGCCGTCAGGTAGTACTTGATGGGGAAGCGGCCGCCGCCGGCCGGCATCGGGGTCGGTTCGATGCCGCACTCGTAGGCGTCGAGCTTTGCCCGGTTGTAGCGTTTTGGGCCGATCAGCGTGGCCATGACCACGGAGAAGATCGCAAACCCTGCGCCGAGGGCGCCGAGCACGAGGATGGGCGCGTACGCATTCACGCTCCTCGCTCCTTCCAGTCGTCCTTGACCGTTGGACCGCTGCCGGCCGGGGAGCCCTCCCAGCGGTGGGCCGGGGGCGTGCCCCGCCTCGCGAAGATCGTGTACATGTGAGGCAGTTCACAAGCCGGACTGCTGCGCATCTTATGCCCGCTCGTCTGTGATCTGCGACACGGGTAACAGCACCGGGTTTGTGATCTCCGCCACCTGACGAACGATCATGAAGCCCGATGAGTGGTGATCTACGTACGCGAAGCATCCGCATGATCACCAAAGGTGACATTCGGGCCCGTTTTCGCAGGTGGAAGGCGGGTCGCCCTATCAAACGGTGGCGGGTGCAGGCAAATTTGCATCGACGGGGACATGGCGATAAGGGGATCGGGGTCGCCCGGTCGGGGGAGGCCGTGTGTACGGAGGTGGACGCCGGGCAGGCGCGGGGAGGGCGGCCCGCGCGCACGTGCATCCGTTCACGAACCCTCCCGGGCTCTTCACAGGAAGGTCACGGGCGGGCCACAGCGTCCAGGACGCGTGATGTTCCTGTGACCTGCGCCACTCCGAATCCGGCCTTCCGAAAGAGGGCTTGGCCATCTGTACGGCGGGGTGGTAGTCCGTGGATCAATTCGGACTTAATTCTGAAACCCCATGATCACAGCCTTGTGATGGTGTGTCCGTTTAGCCCGTTACGGCGTCAATAAGAAGCGAAGCGCGCCCGGTTCGCGCCATTCGGACGCAACTGTGGCGCAGCCCACGTTTCTTGAAGGGAACCCTCGCGCCCTGATAGCGGTTGTCCTCATGTCCCACACCGCTCACATACCCAGCCACCGGAAGCCCCGCCGCAGCGCCTCGAAGCTCGCGGTCCGCGCCGGAGTTGCCGGTGGCGTCCTCAGCACCCTGGCCATGGCCGGCACGGCGAGCGCGTCCCCCGCCGAGCCCAAGACCGAGTCGACCCTGGAAATGCCGGTCCTGAACATGGACCTGGCCGCCGAGGTCTCCTCCGCCGTCACCACGGCCGCCGAGAACACCCGACTGGCGGCCGTCGAGGGCGAACTGACCGCCCAGGAGGAGAGCGCCCGTACCGGCGCCGCCGCCGAGGCCAAGCAGGCCAAGGAAGAGGCCCAGAAGGCCGCCGAGAAGAAGGCGAAGGAGGAGGCGGACCGCAAGGCCGAGGCCGAGCGCGCCGCCCGCGACTCCGAGCGCACCACGCTCAGGACCGCCTCCGCCTCCGACTCCGGTTCCGGCTCCGGTTCCGCCAAGGCCCCGCAGGGCACGGGCACCGTCACCGCGCCGGCCACCGGTTCGGCCGCCGCCATCGTCAACTTCGCCCGCGCGCAGGTCGGCAAGGCGTACGTCATGGGCGGCACCGGCCCGTCCTCCTTCGACTGCTCCGGTCTCGTCCAGGCCGCCTACCGCCAGGCCGGCATCTCCCTGCCGCGCATGTCCCAGGCGCAGTCCTCGGCCGGCACCTCCGTGTCTCTGAGCGCCCTCCAGCCCGGCGACATCCTGTACTGGGGCTCCAAGGGCAACGCCTACCACGTGGCCGTCTACGTCGGCGGCGGCAAGTTCGTCGGCGCGCAGAACCCCAGCACCGGCATCGTCGAGCGCTCCCTGAGCTACGACAAGCCGACGGGCGCCGTCCGCGTCCTCTGAGCCCGCCTCCTGAGCCCCGCTCAGGCCGCGGCCGGCAGCACGGCCGAGGGCCGGTACTCCCCCGCTCGGGGGCGGAGTACCGGCCCCGCAGTCGTTTCCCCGGGCCGGGCCCTGAGAGGATGGGCGGCGCACGTCCGCCGGGCGTCCCGATCCTGGAGGTAGCGGTTCCCTTGGGCACACCGCCGTACGAGCCCCACGGCGCCGGCGACCCGACCGCCGTCCGGGCCGCCCTCGGGCTCGCGCTCCTCGCCGTCGGCGGCTGGCTGCTGACCACCGTGCGCCCCTGGCAGAAACCCGGCAACGCCTGGGTGCTCGGCGCCGGCTGGACCCTGTCGGCGGCCCTCCTCCTGACCGGCCTCACCCTCCTGACCCGCTGCGTCCGCGCCGTACACACCGACGACCCCGGCACCGGCCCGCGGGACTGATCTCCCGCGGGGCCCGGACCTCCGGGGCCGCGCCACGACCTGCGGTGCAGGCCGTCAGGCCCTCGGTGGCACCGAGGCAGCCGTCGGACGGGAAGTTTCCTACCGACGGTGCTACGTTTTATGCATGAGCAGTCACGTAGCACCCCAGGCCGCCGAGCGGGCCGGTAAGAGATCCGTGTCGCTCGCCCAGTCGCTGATCAAGGAAGTCGAGGAGCGCACCGGCAAGAACGGATTCTCTTCCGTTGTGGCCGAAGCCCTGGAGGAATGGCTCGCCGCCCAGAAGCTCCGCGAGGTCGTGAGCGCCGACCGCAAGGCGTTCGGCCCGGTCTCCGCCGAAGCCCGGCGGCAGGCGGAGCAGGAGTGGTAAGCAAACGCCTCAAGATCAAGGCCAGGAGCGAGGGTACGCTCGTCCTGGACGCCCAGGGGCTTTCACTGTACGTCGACGGCGACGAGGGGATGCGTGCGCGCATCGAGGTCGCCCAGCAGAGCGGCCGACGCGTGGCACTGTCCGCGCTGACTCCCCTGGAGGTACGTCGAACCGGGGAGGCCGCCAAGCGACTCCAGTTCCTGCTTTCCCGGTTCGATGTGAAACCGGTCAACGACGCGGTGACGGACGCCGCAGCGAAGCTGCTGGACGCCTCGGGCCTTGACGGGCACGAATGCCTCGTGGACGCACTTGTGGTGGCCACGGCCGCGCTCTGCCCGCCCCCGGTGCTGCTCGTCACCTCTGACAAGTCACACATCCCAGCGCTGTGCAAGGCAGCCGAGGAGCTTCCCGGTGCGCCGAAGGTGAAGATCGTCAACGTGTGACGGCCAGGCGCCGCGAGCCGGGCCGCTCGACTGCACGACAAGCGACCCGGCTTTGAATGATCACGCTCGGGGGGCCACCTTCGAGAGGCCGTTGATGATGCGGTCCATCGCGTCGCCGCCCGTCGGGTCGGTCAGGTTGGCCAGCATCTTGAGCGTGAACTTCATCAGCACCGGGTGCGTCAGACCGCGCTGCGTGGCCACCTTCATGACCTTCGGGTTGCCGATCAGCTTCACGAAGGCGCGGCCCAGCGTGTAGTAGCCGCCGTAGGTCTCCTTGAGCACCTTCGGGTAGTTGTGCAGGGCCAGCTCGCGCTGGGCCGGGGTGGAGCGGGCCTGCGCCTGCACGATGACGTCCGCCGCGATCTGCCCGGACTCCATCGCGTAGGCGATGCCCTCGCCGTTGAACGGGTTGACGAGCCCGCCCGCGTCACCGACCAGCAGCAGGCCCTTGGTGTAGTGCGGCTGCCGGTTGAAGGCCATCGGCAGGGCCGCGCCGCGGATCGGCTGCGTCATGTTCTCCGGGGTGTAGCCCCAGTCCTCCGGCATCGAGGCGCACCACGCCTTGAGGACCTCGCGCCAGTCCAGCTCCTTGAAGGCGGAGGAGGAGTTGAGGATGCCGAGGCCGACGTTGGAGGTGCCGTCGCCCATGCCGAAGATCCAGCCGTAGCCGGGCAGCAGCCGGTCCTCGGTGCCGCGCCGGTCCCACAGCTCCAGCCACGACTCCAGGTAGTCGTCGTCGTGGCGCGGCGAGGTGAAGTACGTCCGCACGGCGACGCCCATCGGCCGGTCCTCGCGCCGGTGCAGGCCCATCGCCAGCGACAGCCGCGAGGAGTTGCCGTCGGCGGCGACCACCAGCGGGGCGTGGAAGGTGACCGGGGTCTTCTCCTCGCCCAGCTTGGCCTGCACGCCGGTGATCCGGCCGGTACGGGCGTCCCGCAGGGGCTCGCCGACCGTGCAGCGCTCGTACAGCCGGGCGCCGGCCTTCTGCGCCTGGCGGGCCAGGGTCTCGTCGAAGTCGTCGCGCTTGCGGACGAGTCCGTAGTCCGGGTAGGAGGCCAGTTCCGGCCAGTCCAGCTGGAGCCGCTGCCCGCCGCCGATGATCCGCAGGCCCTTGTTGCGGAGCCAGCCGGCCTCTTCGGAGATGTCGATACCCATCGCCACCAGCTGCTTGGTGGCGCGCGGGGTCAGCCCGTCGCCGCAGACCTTCTCGCGGGGGAACGCCGTCTTCTCCAGGAGCAGGACGTCCAATCCGGCCTTGGCGAGGTAGTACGCGGTGGTCGAGCCGGCAGGCCCGGCCCCGACGACGATCACGTCCGCGGAGTGTTCGGAAAGGAGCTCGGTCACTGCGGGGTCTCCCGAAGGCTCGATATAGGGTGCCAGGCGGCACCGGACATGTGCAGTCTATGCAGCGAGAGAGATCGCGATCCGAAGGGTGCCCCGATGACCATCTCGCCGACCCGGCCGCTCCCCGCCGCGCAGTTGCGCGTACCGACGGACGAGGACGCCCACGCCTGGCACCGGGCCTTCGACGACCCGGACGTGATGGAGTTCCTGGGCGGCCGGGCGGAGCTGTCCCTGTACGAGGAGTTCACCGCGCGGCAGCGGCTGCACGACGCCCGGCTCGGCTACTGCCTGTGGACCCTGCTGGACGAGGAGGGCGCGGTCATCGGCTTCACCGGGGCCCAGCCGTGGCCGCGGGAGGACTGGGGCCCCGTCGGGGAGATCGAGATCGGCTGGCGGCTGGCCCGCTCCGCCTGGGGCCGCGGCTACGCGCACGCGGCGGCGCTGGCCACGCTGGAACGGGTCCGGGCGGCCGGGGTCCCGCACGTGGTGGCGATGATCGATGCCCGGAACGCGCGTTCGGTGGCGGTGGCGGAGCGCCTCGGCATGACCCTGGCCGAGGAGTTCACCTCCCCGCGCGGCAACCCGGGCCTGCGCTACGGGCTGGACCTCGGCCCCCGCTGACCCCCGCGGGCCGGCTCCGCGGGGCCGCGGCTCAGAAGACGCTGAGGCCCGTCAGGGTCGTGAAGCGGTCCAGGGCGGCCACACCCGCCACCGAGTTGCCCCGGGCGTCCAGCCCGGGGCTCCACACGGCCAGGGTGCACAGGCCCGGTACGACGGCCACGATGCCGCCGCCGACGCCGCTCTTGCCGGGCAGCCCGACGCGGTAGGCGAACTCGCCCGCCGCGTCGTACGTCCCGCAGGTCAGCATCACGGCGTTGATCTGCTTGGCCTCGCTGCGGGTCAGCAGCCGCGAGCCGTCCGCCCGTATCCCGTGCCGCGCGAGGAAGCGCCCGGCGCGGGCCAGGTCGGCGCAGGTCATCTCGATGGAGCACTGCCAGAAGTAGTGCTCCAGCAGGGCGGGCACCGGGTTGTCGATATTGCCGTAGGAGGCCATGAAGTGGGCCACGGCCGCGTTGCGGTCGCCGTGCTCCTGCTCGGAGGCGGCCACCTCGGCGTCGAAGCCGATGTCCGGGTTCTGGCTCTCCTGCCGCAGGAACTCCAGCAGTTCGCTGCTCGCGTCACCGGTCAGCGTCTGGAGCCGGTCGGTGACCACCAGGGCGCCCGCGTTGATGAACGGATTGCGCGGGATGCCGTTCTCGTACTCCAGCTGTACGAGCGAGTTGAACGGGTTGCCGGAGGGCTCCCGGCCGACCCGCTCCCACAGGCTGTCGCCGCCCTCGGCCAGCGCCAGGGCGAGCGCGAACACCTTGGTGATCGACTGCACGGAGAAGGGGACCCGCCAGTCCCCCACCCCGAAGACATTGCCGTCGAGATCGGCGACGGCCATGCCGAACTGACGCCGGTCCACCGCCGCGAGCGCCGGGATGTACTCGGCGGGGGTGCCGCTGCCGATCAGCGGGGCGATGTCGGCCGCGATCCGCTGGAGCAGGGGCCCGTAGTCCGGGGGAGCGACGTCAGGCACCGCCGTCAGTCCTTGATGCCCCGGTGCAGCGCGACGATGCCGCCGCTCAGGTTGCGCCAGGCCACCCGGGACCAGCCGGCCTTCTGGAGCAGCGCGGCCAGCGCGGGCTGGTCGGGCCACTCGCGGATGGACTCGGCGAGGTACACGTACGCGTCGGGGTTGGAGGACACCGCGCGGGCCACCGGCGGCAGCGCGCGCATCAGGTACTCGGTGTAGACGGTCCGGAAGGGGGCCCACGTCGGCTGCGAGAACTCGCAGATCACGACCTGCCCGCCGGGCTTGGTCACCCGGTACAGCTCGCGCAGGGCCGCGTCGGTGTCCTGGACGTTGCGCAGGCCGAAGGAGATCGTCACCGTGTCGAAGACGTCGTCCCGGAACGGCAGCCTCGTCGCGTCGCCGGCCGTCAGCGGCAGCCAGGAGTTGCGCTTCTTGCCCTCCCGGAGCATGCCGAGGGAGAAGTCGCAGGGGACGACGTACGCCCCGGTCGCGGCGAAGGGCAGCGAGGAGGTCGCCGTACCGGCGGCCAGGTCGAGGACCTTCTGCCCGGGGCGTGCGCCGACCGCCTTGGCGACCTCCTTGCGCCACACCCGGTCCTGGCCGAGGGAGAGCACGTCGTTGGTCAGGTCGTAGTTGGCCGCGACCCTGTCGAACATGGAGGCGACTTCATGCGGCTGCTTGTCCAGGGAAGCCCTTGTCACTGGCGTTCGCCCCTCGGGTTGCGATGCGGATCGGCGGATACGTCCCCATCCTCTCAGGCCCCGCGGCCCGGTCCGCTCCGGGCTCCGCGGTGCCACGCCGTGGCGGAGCCGTACCGGAGCGTAGAACTGTTCCGAAGGACAGTTACGGGCGGCCGTATGACGCGCGTTGACTGCCAGGGTGCGGCCCGGTGAGGGTCACCCTCCGGATCGGCACCCGCGTCGTGGCAGGTCCGGCAGTGGCCGCCGCGAACAGAGGGTTCCCGATGCCGGCAGGCCATTCCACCGGTCGTTCCCGCGGCAGCGGCCCGCGCGCCAGACGCCGGGCCGAGCGGCGCAGACGGCTGCGGCGCACCGTCCTCCTCGGCTCGGCCGCGCTGGTCGCCGCCTCGGCCGGCGCCTACGCGCTGATCCCGGCGGAGGACTCGGCCACCTCCGCCAGGGCCCGCAACACCGCCTCGCCGGAGCCCTCGGCCGGGGAGGGCGAGGCCGCCGCGGCCGATCCCGTACCGCAGGGCGGGGCGAAGTCCCCCGAGGCGCAGAAGTCCGCCGCCTCGCACCACCCCTCGGCCTCCCCCACGCACTCCGCCGGGACCTCCCCGACGCCCGCGCGGCCCGGGGTGTTCACGGCGTCCGCCTCGGCCGGCTCCCCGCAGGGCAAGGGGCCCGCCCGGCGCTGGCGGATCGAGGTGGAGGAGGGCAGCGGGGTCGACCCCGAGGCGGCCGCCCGCTCGGTGGAGAAGATCCTCGGGGACCCGCGCGGCTGGACCAGGGACCCGGCGTACGGATTCCAGCTGGTCGGCGCCGGCCAGCCGGTGGACTTCACCGTGAAGATCGCCACGCCCGCGACCACCGACCGGCTGTGCGAGGTCGTCACCCCCGAGCTGATCGGCGAGACCAACTGCCGGGCCGGGCACACCGTGGTGGTGAACCTCAAGCGCTGGAAGGAGGGTTCGCCGCAGTTCAGCGGCACCCCCGAGGAGTACCGGGCGCTGATCGTCAACCACGAGGTCGGGCACGAGATCGGCCGCGGCCACGAGACCTGCCCCGGTCCGGGCAAGCCCGCTCCGGCGATGATGCAGCAGATCAAGGGACTGCTCGGCTGCACCTCCAACGCCTGGCCGTACGACGCCGACGGAACCTATCTGTCCGGTCCACCCGTCCTCTAGGGAAAGGGCGGCCTCCGCAGGGGCCGGCCGGGGGGCATCGAGGAGTGGAAACCGTGCGCGTCGTCAGCTTCAGCGTCCCTGCGTGGTTCCCCTCCTACGAGGAGCCGCCCGGGGTGCCGGGGGTGCCGGGGCCCCGCGAGGGCCGGCCGGCCGAGACGCTGCTGACCGAGCAGGAGTCCGCGGTGTTCCTGTGCCTGGCCACCGGGGCCTCCAACCGGGAGCTCGCGGGGGAACTCCAGCTGTCCGTCAGCACGGTGAAGTTCCACGTCGTGAACATACGGGCCAAACTGGGCGGGATCAGCCGCCTCCAGGCATGCCTGCTGGCCGCCCTCGCCCGCGAGAGCACCAGGGCGTGCACCGGGAGACCCGGCGCCCCGGGACCCGGCGCCCCGGACCCCGCCGCGGGGCCCGGCCTCAGCGCCGGCGGTGCAGCAGCCGTCCCCCGATGACCGTCGCCACGCAGGTGGCCGACCCCCGCTCCAGCAGCTCCGCCTCGTCCGCCGCCGCGAACACCGCGAAGCGCGCGAGCGCCCCCGCCTCCAGGGCCCCGTGGAACGCCTCGGCCGCCGCCCCCCGCCCCGCGAACGGATCCAGCGCGGGCCGCCCCTCGTAGGGCGCGGGCGGCAGGATCGTCAGGCCCGAACGGGACACCGCCGTACGCACCGCCCCGACGGTGAAGCGCCCGCACACCGCGACCACCCCGCGCGCCAGCAGCCGCTGCGTACCGCGCCGGGCGCTGTGCCCCCAGCGCGGCTCGGTCATCCTCAGCGCCTCCAGCGCCTCCGCGCCGCTGACCGGGTCCGCGCCCAGCTCGGCGACCTCGTACGGGTCGTCCGGGTAGTACGTCCGCTCCAGCAGCTCGTCCGCGCCGCGCACCAGCAGCCCCGGGGTGAGCACCCCGGGCCAGCGCCGGACCCGGGCGTGCGGGGAGGCCGCGGAGACCTCCTCGTACGGCCCGGTACGGGCGATCCGGTCGCCCTCGACGAGGACCGCGCCGCCCGGCAGCGGGGCGGCCCCGGCGCCGGGGACGAGGAGTTCGGCGGTGTGCAGCGTCAGCATCGGGCGGCGGGGCGTCAGTTGGCGGAGATGAGCTTCAGCTCGGGGTGCGCCGTGCCGCCTTCGAGGGCGGTGGAGGAGATGTGCGAGACCACGCGCTCGTCGACCGGGTCGTTCGCCGGGTCCTCGTGCACGAGCAGGTGCTCGTAGGTGGTCGCGCGCTGCGCCGGGGTGCGGCCCGCCTTGCGGATCAGGTCGATGATCTCCTGGCGGTTGGAGCGGTGCTTGGCACCGGCCGAGGAGACCACGTTCTCCTCCAGCATGATCGAGCCGAGGTCGTCCGCGCCGTAGTGCAGCGAGAGCTGGCCCGCCTCCTTGCCCACGGTCAGCCAGGAGCCCTGGATGTGGGCGATGTTGTCGAGGAACAGGCGCGCGATCGCGATCATGCGCAGGTACTCGAAGATCGTCGCCTGGGTGCGGCCCTTGAGGTGGTTGTTCTCGGGCTGGTAGGTGTACGGGATGAAGGCGCGGAAGCCGCCCGTACGGTCCTGGGTGTCCCGGATCATCGCGATGTGCTCGATGCGCTCGGCGTTGGTCTCGCCGGTGCCCATCAGCATGGTGGAGGTGGACTCCACGCCCAGCCGGTGGGCGATCTCCATGATCTCCAGCCAGCGCTCGCCGGACTCCTTGAGCGGGGCGATCGCCTTGCGCGGCCGGGCCGGCAGCAGCTCGGCGCCGGCGCCCGCGAAGGAGTCCAGACCGGCGGCGTGGATCCGCTGGATGGCCTCCTCCGCCGAGACACCCGAGATGCGGGCCATGTGCTCGACCTCGGAGGCGCCGAGGGAGTGGATGACCAGCTGCGGGAACGCCTTCTTGATGGCGGAGAAGTGCTCCTCGTAGTACTCGACGCCGTAGTCCGGGTGGTGCCCGCCCTGGAACATGATCTGCGTACCGCCGAGCTCGACGGTCTCCGCGCAGCGGCGCAGGATGTCGTCGAGATCGCGGGACCAGCCCTTCTTGCGGTCCTTGGGAGCCGCGTAGAAGGCGCAGAACTTGCACGCCGTGACACAGACGTTGGTGTAGTTGATGTTGCGCTCGATGATGTACGTCGCGATGTGCTCCGTACCGGCGTAGCGGCGGCGGCGCACCGCGTCGGCCGCCTGGCCGAGCGCGTGCAGCGGCGCGTGGCGGTAGAGGTCGAGCGCCTCTTCCTGGGTGATCCGGCCCCCCGCGGCGGCGCGGTCGAGGACAGACTGGAGAACGGCCTGGTCGGTCACCGGGAGTCACCTTTCGGCGGTGTGTCTGTGTCAGGGTCCGGACCGATCCAGCCTACGCCAGCCGTCCGCGGCGCATTTCAGGGGCTGCGGGTGAGGTCCCCCTCGGGGTTCCCGGCGGCGGCGTCGCCCGAGGTGTAGTGGAGGGTTCCGTTCGCGTTCAGGGCGAAGCGCTCGTCGGCGGAGCCGCCGGAGCAGATCCCGGGGGCCGGGTTGGGGCCGCCGGAGGTGTCCAGGACCAGGGAGCGGTCGGTGGCCGAGGCCAGCTTCCAGTCGCCGCTGCAGTCGGTGCCGAGGACCGCCAGGACGGACTTGTCCCGGCCGACGACCTCACCGGTCCGCCCCGCCCTGATGGTGATCTCGAACTCGGCGGGGACGCCGAAGCGGGCCGTGGTGACCGTGCCCTTCCAGGTGCCGATGAACTCCTTGGGCACATCGGGCCGGCTGCCCTGCGCCGAGGCCGCGCCGGAGCCGCCGGGGGCGGGGGCCGATCCGCTCGCGGCGGGGGCCGGAGTGGTGGGCCGGCCGCCGGAGTCGGCCAGGTCCCGGTCGGCGCCGCCCTGTCCGGGCAGCAGGTCCAGCCAGTAGACGCCGCCGGAGAGCACGGCCAGGGCGGCGGCCACGGCCAGGACCAGGGAGCAGCTGAACCGGCGCCCGGCGAGCCGGATCCCGGCCTGCCGCCCCGGAGCCTCCTGTCCGGCGGCCTCCTGCCCGGGCCGTCCCGCGCCGCCGGTGCCGGGGCCGCCGTACGGTGTGCCCGCGCCCGCCCCCGCACCGCCGTACGCGGGGTCGGGCGGCCCGAAGCCGCCGGCGGCGGGGCCGCCGTAGGAGGGGGCGGTGAAGGGGACCGGGCCGGAGGGGCCGTCCCCGTACGGGGCGTAGGGCGTCCCGGAGGGCCGGTGGTCCGAGGGCTCGGCCTCCAGGTCCAGCAGGGCCACCGCGGCCCGGCTGGCCTCCTCCACCAGCGGCGCGGGCAGCCAGCCCGGCCGGCCGAGCGCGCCGTCGAGGGCCGCCGCCACCGCCGCGGGAGCGGGCCGGTCGCCGGGGGCCTTCGCCAGGCATGCCTCGATCAGCTCGCGCAGCTGCCCGGGCGGCAGCTCGCCCAGCTCCGGCGGCTCGTGGACCACCTTGTAGAGGAGCGTGGCCGAGTGGTCGCCGGTGAAGGGCGGCCGCCCGGTCGCCGAGAAGGCGAGGACCGCGCCGAGCGAGAACATGTCGGCCGCGCCCGTGACGCCCTTGCCGAGGATCTGCTCGGGCGCCATGTAGCCCGGGGAGCCGACGGAGACGCCGGTGGAGGTGAGGGAGGCGGTGCCGTCCGTGGCGCGGGCGATCCCGAAGTCGATCAGCCGCGGGCCGTCGAGGGTCAGCATCACGTTGGACGGCTTCACGTCCCGGTGGACCAGCCCCAGGCCGTGCACGGCCACCAGGGCGCGCGCCAGGCCCGCGCCCACGGCCCGTACCGACTCCTCCGGCAGCGGCCCGTGCGCGGCGAGCGCGCGGTCCAGGGAAGGGCCCGCCACATAGCCGGTGGCCACCCACGGCACCGCGGCCTCCGGGTCCGCGTCCAGCACCGGCGCGGTCCACTCGCCGCCCACCCGGCGGGCGGCCTCCACCTCGCGGCGGAAGCGGGCCCGGAACTCCTCGTCGGAGGCGAAATGCGGGTGGACGATCTTCACGGCGACCGTGCGGCCGCCCGCGCTGCGCCCGAGGTAGACCCGTCCCATGCCGCCCGCGCCGAGCCGGCCGAGCAGCCGGTACGCGCCGATCGTCCGCGGCTCACCGGCTTCCAGCGGATGCATGGTCTCCCCCAATTCCCCGTGATCCCGGGCGCCTTGTGGCGTCCGGCCGAACAGCAGCCTAGGGGTACGGGGGTTGCGGGAGGGGCGCCGTACTCCTCCCGCAATTCCGCCGCGGGCGGAGGAAGGGGAAATCCTCAGGAATTCCCGGGAAACCGGGCATTCATCTGCGCGGCCCTTTGGCGCCACCTCCCGGTAAACCCGCTCACCCCTCCGGCACCGCCACGCTCAGCAGCTCCACGGCCACGTCCGCGGGATAGCCCGAGGTCGCTCCGGTACGGCGCGCGAATTCCCGTACGCCGGCCAGCTGATCGGGACCGAAGCGGAAGTCGAGCGTGGTGAAGTACCGTTCCAGCAGCTCGGCGTCGAATGCCTCCCAGCGGGCCGCCTGCTCGGCCACCTTGGTGACCTCCTCCAGGGAGAGGTCGCGGGAGGCGAGGAACGCCTCGTGCACCTTCTGCACCACGACGGGCTCGCGGGCCAGGTAGTCCTTGCGGGCGGCCCAGACGGCGAAGACGAACGGCAGCCCCGTCCAGTCCTTCCACATCTGCCCCAGGTCGTGCACGGCCAGCCCGAGCCGGGGCGCGTCGTGCAGGGAGGCGCGCAGCGCGGCGTCCCCGATCAGCACGGCGGCGTCGGCCTCCTGCATCATCAGCCCCAGGTCGGGCGGGCAGGTGTAGTAGTCGGGCCGTACGCCGTACTGCTCGGACAGCAGCAGCTGGGCCAGGCGTACGGACGTACGAGAGGTCGAGCCGAGAGCGACGCGGGCTCCGTCGAGCTGGTCCAGCGGCACCTGCGAGACGATCACGCAGGACATCACGGGGCCGTCGCAGCCGACCGCGAGATCGGGGAAGGCGACGAGCCGGTCGGCGTTGCGGAGGAATTCCACGAGGGTGATCGGGGCGATGTCCAGCTCCCCCTCGACCAGTCGCCGGCTGAGCTTCTCGGGGGTGTCCTTGGTCAGCTCCAGGTCCAGCAGCGTGCCGGTTCTGGCGAGCCCCCAGTAGAGGGGCAGGCAGTTCAGGAACTGAATGTGGCCGACGCGGGGCCGGCTGCGGTAGACGTCCACATCGCGAGACTAGTCCCCGGGTCGGCGTCAGCTCCGCGCCGGGTCTCAAACGTCCGGGTGACGTGATCTTTCCCTCTGGTCTCGGCCACGGGGTGCGTGCTAGGCTCGACGCAAGTTGCAGTTTGGTTTCCCTTGCAGTACGAGGCCTGCGGAGAATGTGACCCGCAGGCTTTTGTAGTTTTCAGACTTCTTAGCAGGTTCTGGAGCAGGGCGACCCTTTGGCCCATAGGAGGGCTCATGGCTACCGGAACCGTGAAGTGGTTCAACGCTGAAAAGGGCTTCGGCTTCATCGCCCAGGACGGCGGCGGCCCGGATGTCTTCGTCCACTACTCCGCGATCAACGCCTCTGGCTTCCGCTCCCTCGAGGAGAACCAGACGGTGAACTTCGACGTCACGCAGGGTCCGAAGGGCCCGCAGGCGGAGAACGTCACCCCGGCCTAGTCGCCTGGGCCAACCTCATCGCGGTTGGATAGCAGTACCCAAGGAGCCCCGTCCTCTCTGCGCGAGCAGAGCGGCGGGGCTCCTGCCTTTTCCCGTGGGAATGAGGGCCTGACATGCCTGGGGCCCGACATGCCTGGGGCCTGACATGCCCAGGGGGCCCGCACCGTCTGCACGGTGCGGGCCCCCTGGGTGTGGGCTACTTCGGTGTGTCCGCCTTCGGGGCCGTGACCTCGACGGTCAGGACCAGGGCCACCCCGTCCGGGGTGATCAGGCGGAAGCTGTACTTCCCCGGGGCGAGACCGGCGTCCGTGAAGAGCTCCGGCAGGACGATCCGGCCGTCGGCGGCCGTCTCGGCCAGCTTGAGGCCGAAGACCTTCTTCCCCGCCGCGTCCTTGAAGTACGGGCCCTTCGCGGTCGCCGGGTCGGCCGGCACCCACGCGCCGTCCTTCTCCTCACCCAGGCCGATCGTGACGCCGGAGACCGCGGCCGGCTTGCCCTTGGCCGTGGCGCGGACCTCGATGTCCTTGATGCTGCCGCCCGCGGGGGTGGTGAGCGGCGTGGAGTCCGCCGGACGCGCCAGCAGGTCCACGGCGGGCGCCTTGACCGTGCCCGTGAAGTTCACGGTGAGGCGGCTCGTGGTGTCGTAGGCGGCGGCGCGGAGGGTGAACGTACCCGCCTTGGCGCCCGCCTTGAGGCCCGGCGCGGCGGCGGTGCCGTCGGCGGCGGTCTTGACGACCAGGGACTTCTCCGTGCCGAACAGGGTGCCGGTGGAGTCCTCCTCGACCGCGAAGACGACCTCCTGGCCCACCGCCGGCTTGCCGTCGCTGAGGACCACCTTGACCCGCGGGACCTCGGTGAAGGCCGCTCCGGCCTCGGCCGTGAGACCCGGGCCGCCGAGCACCGTCAGCTCGGCCAGGTGCGGGGCGGCGGGCTGGGACGGGGTCGGCGTGGGGGTCGGGGTCGGCGTCGGCTTCGGGGTGGGCGTGGGGGTCGGCGTCGGCGTGGGCGTCGGCCTGGGGGTCTGGGCCGGAGTGCCCGGCCGCGAGGTGACCGGGGTGTGCGCGGGCGTGGGCAGGGTGCCCGGCTGCTGCGGCGGGTAGGTCCCGACGGGCGGGTTCGGCACCTCGGAGGCGCCGCCCTGCTGGTACTGGCGCATGTAGCCGAGCACGGTGTTCACGTACTCGCGGGAGTTGTTGTAGCTGAGGATCGCCGTGTCCAGCTTGGCGGCGACCGACAGGTCCCGGTCGCCCGCGCAGAGGTAGAGGCCCGCGCCCAGCGCCGCGTCGTAGATGTTGTTCGGGTCGCGCTTGGAGTCGCCGTTGCCGTCGGCGCCCCAGGTGGCCCAGGTGGAGGGGATGAACTGCATCGGGCCGACGGCGCGGTCGTAGACCACGTCCGCGTCCCACTCGCCGCGGTCGGTGTCACGGATCTCGGCGAAGCCGTTGCCGTCCAGGCGGGGGCCGCGGATGGGGCGCTCGGTGTAGCCGTCGGCCTTGAGCCCGTAGCCGGAGGCGTGGACGGACTCGACGCGGCCGATGCCCGCGAGGAGCTGCCAGGGCAGCTTGCAGCCGGGCAGCGCCGCCGCCACGGACACCTCGGCCCGGTGGTAGGCGTCGAGGGCGGTCGCGGGTATGCCGCTGGCTCCCTCGGGGGCGCCCGTACCGGCGGCCGGCGGCGGGTCCGCCACGATGTCGGGCAGGTCCAGCCGGGCGTCACCGCGGTCGGTGGCCTGCGGGCTGTCCGGGGTCGGTTCGGACTCCCCCGCGTCGGCGGTGCCCGGAGTGGACACGACCGCGGCCGTGGTCAGGCTGGCCGCGAGGGCGGCCGTGCACAGGACCTTGCGCGAGGTGTTGACGATGTGGCGGTGAAGCGGCTTCACAGTGCGGCGATCCCCCCAAGGAGCCGTTCAGATGGCACGGCCGGTCCAGCCGTGGATATCCACTGTCTATCAGGTATTCGGACCCGACTCGCCGTCCCCCCGGCAGTTGTGACGCACCATTCGTCTCGGCTTCACCGCACCCTCACGACCGATCGCACAACAGACGCGACAGGGCGCACCGTTGATCCCGGTGCGCCCTGTTTTACGCCCGGGTCAGCCCCGGACGAAGTAGCCGAGCAGGTCGGTGATCACGTGGTTGGGGCCGCCCCAGCTGTTCCAGACGTTCACCTTGCCCTCGCCCACGGGCGTGATGACATGGTTCGGGACGGTTTCACCGGGACGGGTGTTGAGGCTGCTCGCGTCCGTGCGGGCGGTGCCGAAGCCGTGGACGGTGAGGAAGCCGGCTGTGGTGGTGTCGGTCGCGGTGACGTTCAGCGCGGCCCCGATGGCGTCCGCGGGCAGGCCCGGGATGGTGGTGGTGGCACCGGCGGCGAGCTTGCCGGTGGTGCGGGTGTCGGCGAGCCGCTGCGGCGTGGCCGGGACGAAGTAGCCCGCGCCGACGCTGCCGTAGTAGCCGACGGTGTCGACGACGAGGTGGGTGGAGCCGGCGTTGTTGTAGAGGGTGATGGTGCCGTCCGGGGCGACCGGCACGATGACCTGGTTGGACTTGTCCTTGCCGGGCTCCGGGTTGAGGTTGGAGCTGACGGGCCGGCGGTTGGGGTCCGGGTAGGCGATGACGTGGGTGTCGGTGGTGGTGCCGGTGGAGGTCAGGTTGAGCGCGACGGCCGCCGCGTCCGGGGGCACCGTACCGACGCCCGCGACCTTCACCGTCCGGGTCTGGCCGCCGCCCAGCGGGCCGCCCGCGGTGCGGGTGTCGGCGGCGCGCCTCGGGGTGACCGGGGTGAAGCGCTCACCGGCGTGGGGCTGGTAGTAGCCGACGAAGTCGACGACGAGGTGCCCCTGGCCGGAGTTGAGCTGGGCGGAGACCTTGCCGTCGGCGCCGACGGGAACGGTGACCGTGTTGGAGGAGGTGCCGCCCGCGCGGACGTTCACGTTCGAGGTCGCCGGGCGCGGCTGGCCGGCGGGCCAGACGTTGAGGTGGGTGTCCTGGGTGGTGCCGGTGACGGTCACGTTCAGTACGACCGCGCTCGCCCCGGCGGTGTGGCTGGGGCCCGAGCTGTAGTAGTGCACCGGGACGGTCAGCGGGGTGGCGGTGCCGGCCTGCACGGGGGCGCCGGCGGTGCGGGTGTCGAGGATGCGCTGCGGGAAGACGGGCACGTAGCCCGCCGGGGTGTAGGCCGCCCGCGCCGTGCCGGTGGTCGTGGAGGTGGCGCCCCGGGTGTCCTTGAGGGTCACCGTCACCTTGTGGTCGCCGGGCCGTCCGTAGGTGTGCCGGACGGGCTCCAGCGCCGAGAAGGTCTCCTTGGTGCCGTCACCGAAGTCCACGTCCATCTGCCGGACCGGCCACGGCGCGGCGGTGGTCCGCGGGTCGAGCTCGACCGTGAGCGGGAGGACGTACGCCTTCGGGTTCTCGGCGGTCGGCAGGTACGGCTGGGTGGTGAAGGCGGCGGTCAGCGGGCCGGGCGCGGCCGCCTTGGCCGTCTGCTGGGCGGAGACGGAGTGGCCGGCCTCGTTCCGGGCACTCACCTGGACCGTGCACGCGCACGGCGAGCCGTAGGCGTGCGTGGCGGTGCGCTCCGTGGTGGTGACCGGGGCGGAGCCGTCACCGAAGTCGTAGGTGTAGGTGAGCGGACCGGCCCAGGCGCTGACCGCCGTGGCGGTCGCCTTCACCGGGGTGCCGGCCGGCGCCCAGGGCTGGTCGAGGTCGACCGTCATGCTCGTCAGCCAGTTCTGGCCCTCGCGCGCGCCCCGGTCCAGGTAGCCGCCGTCCTTGCCGGTGTTGGGCACGCGGAGGTCGTCGACGACCGGGTAGCCGCGGGAGTCGGTGGGGAGGACGCCGGGCGCGGTCGCGTCGGCCGAGTCGACGGCCAGGGACTCGGCCTTCTCGTCGGAGGCGAGGACGATGTCCCGGGCGCCCTGGCCGGTCGCCGCGTGGAAGGCGTCCCGGTCCGCGTGGGCGGTACCGGCCCAGTGGTACGTGGTGTAGTCGGCGCGGCCGTTGCCGGCGATGAGGTTGTAGTCGACGCGCGTGCCGGCGGTGGCGCTCTGGGCCACGGAGACGCCGGAGCGCTGTCCGGGCGTCGTGCACGGGCTGGAGACCCGCTCGGCGATGACGTTGTTGAACAGGGCGGAGCCCGCCGAGCCGCCGGTGAGCGAGACAGCGGCGACGCAGCTGAGGAAGACGGTGTTGTTGGTGACGACCGTGCCGGGCGCGTCCACGGCGGCGACGGCGGCGGCCTTCTCCCCGTAGATCATGTTGTGGCTGAGCACGGTGCGCGCGGAACCGCCCTCGACGCGGGCGCCGTAGAGGGTGCTGCGGCTGACGCGCACGTCCTGGGACCCCTCGCCGACGACGAGGGACCCGCCGCCGGGGACCATCGAGATCCGGTCGAGTTCGACGTCGGAGGAGCCGAGGACGCGGGCCGCGCCGCCGAGGGCCGCGCCGCGGACCACCACGTGCGAGGCGCCCTTGACGGTCAGCCCCTTCTCCGGGTCGACCCACCACGGGTTGCTGCCGGCCGGCCCGTCGGACACGAAGGAGACCGGCTTGCCGGGCTCACCGGAGCGCTCGACGGTGAGTGCTTCGTAGTACGGCCGGCCTGGCTTGATCCGGACGGTCTGGCCGGGTACGACGAGCCTGGCCGCGGCCGAGATCGTGCAGAAGGGCGCGGACTGCGTACCGGGGCCCGTGTCCGAACAGTGGGCGTTGTCCTGGTTGTTCACGAAGAGGGTGGACGGGCCCGGGGCGGCGGCCGCAGCGGCCGGAGCACCGAGAAGGGTGACGAGACCTGCTGTGAGCAGGGCCGTCGCACGAGTGGGACGCACCGGAAAGGGGTTCCTTCAAGCCAGAGGTGAGGTGGATCCGCGCGGGTGGCGGCGCCGCACGACTGGTAGACGTTCTGTTCCCCCAGCGTCAGTCGGGCGCACGCGCACCGCGCGGACATGGATCATCATCCATCGACTTCGAGCCGATGTCACCTGCTTAGGGCGGCGGGAACCGGAGCGGGAGTACCGGGGGCGGGCGGGGGCGGGGGTCACGGCTCGCGGGGGCCCCGGTAGAGGGTGTCGATGTGGTCGGCGTAGTCGCGGGCGATCGCCGCGCGTCTCAGTTTGAGCGAGGGGGTGAGGTGGCCGCGGGCCTCCGTGAACTCGCCCGGCAGGACCGCGAAGCGGCGGATCGATTCGGCGCGGGAGACCAGGCGGTTCGCCTCGTCCACGGCCCGCTGGAGGTCGGCGCGCAGCGCCTCGTCCCGGACCAGCTCCCGCAGCGGTACGCCCAGTTTTTTGTGCATCTGCCGCCAGTGCAGCAGGCCGTCCGGCTCCAGGGTGATCAGCGCGGCGATGTAGGGCCGGTTGTCGCCGACCACCAGGCACTGCCCGACCAGCGGATGGGCCCGCAGCCAGTCCTCCAGCGGGGCCGGGGCCACGTTCTTGCCGCCGGAAGTGATGATCAGGTCCTTCTTGCGGCCGGTGATGGTGAGGTACCCGTCGGCGTCGAGCTCCCCGATGTCGCCGGTCGGCAGCCAGCTCCCGTGCGGGACGGCCTGCCCGCTGTTCCAGTACCCGGCGAAGACGTGCCGGCCGCCGAGCAGCACCTCCCCGTCGGGGGCGATCCGTACCGCCGTGCCGGGCAGCGGCCAGCCGACCGTGCCGAGGCGGGGACGCTGCGGCGGGGTGACGGTGCTGGCGCCGGTGGTCTCGGTGAGCCCGTAGCCCTCGAAGACCTCGACGCCCGCGCCGGTGTAGAAGGCGGCGAGGCGCCGGCCGAGGGGGGAGCCGCCGCTGAGGACGTAGCGGACGCGGCCGCCGAGTGCGGCGCGGATCCGCCGGTAGACCAGGGGCTCGTACAGGGCCCGTGCCGCGCGCAGGCCGATCCCCGGGCTCTCGCCCTCGGCGCTCTCGCCGATGCTGCGGGCGATGCGGACGGCGCGGTCGAAGGAGGAGGCGCGGCCCATGCGTTCGGCGGTGGCGCGGGCGGTGTTGAAGACCTTCTCCAGGACGTAGGGGATGGCGAGGAGGAAGGTCGGGCGGAAGCCGGCGAGGTCGGCGAGGAGGTCGTCGGTGCTGATGCTGGGCGCGTGCCCGAGCTTGACGCGGGCGCGCAGGCAGCCGACGGCGACCATGCGGCCGAAGACGTGGCTGAGCGGCAGGAAGAGGAGGGTGGAGGCGGGGTCCTCGCTGACGGAGCGGAAGACGGGGTGGAGCAGTCCGACGGCGTTGTCCACCTCGGCGAAGAAGTTGGCGTGGGTGATCACGCAGCCCTTGGGCCGGCCGGTGGTGCCGGAGGTGTAGACGAGGGTGGCGACGGAGTCGGGGGTACGGGCGGCCCTGCGGGCGTGCACGAGCGCGTCGGGGAGGTGCCGGCCGGCGTGCACGAGGCGGCCGATGGCGCCGGTGTCGAACTCCCAGAGGTGCGCCAGCCAGGGGAGGTTGCCGCGCTCGGCGCTGATGATGCGGGCCTGGGCGGTGTCCTCGACGGCGCAGGCGACGGCGCCGGAGTCGTGGATGATCCAGCGGGCCTGGAGGGCGGAGGAGGTGGGATAGATCGGTACGGTGACCAGGCCCGCGGCCCAGCCGGCGAAGTCGAGGAGGGTCCACTCGTAGGTGGTACGGGCCATGATGGCGAGCCGGTCGCCCTCGCGGAGCCCTTCCGCGATCAGGCCCTTGGCGACGGCCATCACCTCGGCGGCGAACTCGGCGGCGCTGACGTCGCGCCAGGTGCCGTCGGGCTGCTTGCGGGCGAGCACGGGGTCGGCCGGGGCCTGGGCGGCGTTCTCGAAGGGGATGTCCCCGAGGGACCCGTGCCCGGGGACCGCCGCGAGCGGGGGGACCCGTACCTCGCGGACCACTCCGTCGACGACCGTCTTGGCGGGCTCGACCAGCTTCGGTTCGGTTTCCACGGCGCGCGCTCCTTGGCTCGGCACGAGTTGTTACCGCCGGTAATCTACGGACGAGTAACCCCGGGGACCAGCCCCCCACCCCCGTTCTTCACGCCTACTCCACGCGACCACCGCAGCCGCGGCCGCAGCCGGCCGATTCCACCCTTGCCGGCGCCCGAGGCGCCCGTCCCGGGCGGAGCCCAGCGCCCGGCAAATCCAGCCCCGCCGGCGTTTGAGGCGCGGGTCCGGGCGGAGCCCGGTGCCCGGCGGAGCCGGGATTCCTGGGGCGCCGCCCC